>JAMWZA010000088.1 GCA_024305105.1 Marinoscillum sp. | reverse complement strand
ATATTCTTATTTCTAGTCAACTCGAAATTATAGATTATTTGCAAATAAAAAAATGTTGCATTAACAAAATTTGAATTATTTACTCTTTTACTGTTTTAAAACGAAATATTATGTTGTTTTTATTAATAATAACAAAATAAATTCCTGAGTTGAGATCTTTTATATTGATTGTTTCTTTGCTCGACCCTTGCTTAATCAGCTGCGCTTTAGAATCAAATATTTTGTATTCAAAGTCATACCAACCCTTAATTCGAATACTCTCAGATGCTGGGTTTGGAAAAGAAGAAATCGTGAGATCTTGTATAGTCAGAGGGGTGAATAAGTTCTCTTCCTCCATGGAATAAACAGGGTCTTCACCAATAACAGGTGTACCTATCTTTTTGGTTTCTCCATCAAGGTGTACTTCATAGGTGAGTTTGTCAGCTCCAATCACATTTCTTGATTCAGAAAAACCTCCATAAGATGCGTCATTGGTAATGGAGATCGATGGGAAATTCCCATATTGAGTCATTAATACATCATTGTTTTGTGGCTCGATTTTAATAAAGCTGCCTTGATTAATGTATAAGCCATATTTGAGTCGATATTTTGCCAGAGCATAAAGGACTGAGGAAGTGTTGTTTTCATAATAATCGGATGTAGATAGGTCGATGCTGTTTGACATGATCGTTGTGGTTTTGAGAAGGTTTAGTCCTTCAACGAAATTCAACTGGTTCGCATAAGAGGCGTAATTATCAGTTAAATTATTCGTAACGAACCAGGCGCCGGCCAGAAGGCTCGTTTGGCCTATGAAACCAGTTACGATCCCATTTCGCCTAAGGTGATCTTGAAGCAACTTTCCAGTTTCTCCTTCACGAACAAAGTCCATTATTGCGGTATTGCTGCATTTGTAAAAAAGGATTTTTTTGCTCCTTCTAATGTTGTTACGCAAACCAGCACTATCCAGCGAGTTGCTCGCGTCGGATGGTATTAGAATGCTTACTACCTGTGCATTAAGATGATCTTTGATGGCGAGAACATTACTTTGGTTGCTGGTAATTAGCAATACAGAATCTAGGTCTTCTCCAGATTGGTTAAAATCATTGAAAAATCGTTCATTTTGATTTAACTGTCCACTACCGGAAAGAAATAACGTATAGTTTGCTGACTCAGAAGGGGTCGACGAGTTGATTTCAGTATCATAATCATTGATTAATTGATTAATGGAGAGATCATACTGCATACTATCTAATAGCTGGACAGAGTGTAGTGAGTCCATGGAAAACTGATTGTCAGTAAAATGGAACTCGTCTGGTAAATACAAGGAAACTGCTCCTGTACCGATACAGGTCCCTACCAGATTTCCCTCAATACAGAACGCTGTTTTATCGTCTACTCCAATCCCGTTGATCAGCTGCCCAGTGTCCTTATACCATCTGGCAAGAAAAGCAATCAGCCTGAATTGTCTGCCACGCTCAACAAAGTGGGTGTCTCCTAAAAACCCTGGAAGCACTTGTGCAAAGTCTTGATGAAGGGTGATGTCTTCATCGTTGAGATTAAGAAGTCCTTGCTCTGGATAAACTGAACTTCCTGATGCCGAGTAGATTACTCCAGTAAGAATAGCCAAACCTGCTGATGTCCCACCAAGAACGCCGCCTTGCTCAAACTTATCATTCATCGCATCGGTGACAAGCGTATTTTTGTATGTCCTGTAATAGTTTGATTGATCTCCACCTTTGAAAAACAGGAAGTCAAAAGACATCAATAAGTTGTAGATAGAATCTTTTTGGGCGAGCTCTGTACTGTTTATTTTAATGTTTACTGCGGTATCAGCTCCCAGCTGATGAAAGTAGTTTGGAAGAGATTGGGATTCTTCGTAGTAACTGATCACTCCTACTTTCTTATTGTTTGCGGATTCAACTGCCCACTGGTAAGCCGGATTACTCCAGGAACCTTCGGCACCACCACCGACTAGCAATAGTTTACCCTGACTGAAGCTACTATATGAAACAAGTAGGAATACTAAAAACCAAAGGGTTTTCATTTTAAAATATCATATGTAAAATAATTGATTGACTGAGTTAAGAGGAAGACTGAGAAATGTCTAGCAGTCAAAAATTGGCTGAAGATTCAGCAAATGAATAGGTTTGAATGTACTTGGAACGGACCGAGTCATGCAGTAAATATACACGAGGAATCGGAAAAAGAAAAGAACTGGAGTTTAGGACACCAAACGTCAAAGAACAGTGGGGTGCGTTTGATTGGGTAAAAATATCGGTATACGATTGATTGAGTGGATTTGAAGAAAACGAAAAAGCCCCAAAAATGGAGCCTCTTCTTTTTGGATCGATAATAGAGTTAACTTAAGGAGCTTCAGACGAAACACTGTCAATAACAACTTCAACTGAGTCAGAAGCTGCAGTCATTGCAGTATCCATTTCTGACACAACAGAGTCCATTGTCTCAGTTACTGCGTCAGTTACTTCCTCTACTTCTGTAGTTTCTTCAGTGGATTTTGACTCTCCTCCACAAGCAAAAAGTCCAAGTGCTAAAACAACGATAAAAATTTTAGTTTTCATGATAAACTGGTTAAAATGTTAGGAATATGCCATCAATTTAATTTTATTTTTAGAGATTTCCTAATTCGTTAATTGTTTTGACTGTCTTCTTCACTTATCGAATTAACGTCTCTTGAACGGTTAATTAATTTGAAACCGGAGTTTTCAGCAAAATAAAAAAGGCCTGCTGGTACCAGCAAGCCTTGATTTTATCGGTTTTCTTGATTTTTAGATAGCAAAACTCTCTCCACATCCACAGGTACGTGTAGCGTTCGGATTGATAAACTGGAATCCTTTTCCGTTTAATCCGTCAGAGAAGTCCAGTGTGGTGCCAAGTAAATATAGCATACTCTTTTTGTCTACTATTACTTTGACGCCCTTATCCTCAAAAATCTCGTCGCTCTCAGTCAGCTCATCGTCAAAAAGCAAATCATACATTAACCCTGAGCATCCTCCGCCCTTTACAGCTACTCTTACATTGTGCTTTGGTGAATGCCCTTCTTCAGATCTTAACTCTGCTATTCTTTCTTTGGCTTTATCTGTAATGTTGATCATAATCTTATGCTATTGGGTTTAACACTACGCTAAAAACGGTAAGGTTGTTCATGTCTCTGCCATAATACAACTTATCCAGAGCATCATAAATGTTTTTGGCTCTGAAATAGGAGGTTTGCAGCTCGCTCATTCCTTTTGCATTCCACTGAATGGTGTATGAGCTCTCTTTTTCCTTGTGCGTTTTTACATAGTCCAACATTTTATTTAGCGCGTCGGTCTTATCAAAACCAGAAATGGTTTTAAATAAGAAGGATTGGTTGTGCCGCGGATTGATTGTTATCAAATCCAACTTCACTTTACCATCGGTATTCGTGTATTCAAAAACCAGATCACTACTCTTTAAACCTAAAAAATTTTTGATCTCGTTTTGAATTCGAGCCGCCTCCACATGGACATCTGTCCTATACTCCATAAAATGTTGAGTTTACTTAAAAATACAACAACTCAGGAAACCTTTCAAATCCAGTAAAAGTTTCCTCATTTTTGCGAAATTAATACATAATCAACAGACCATGGTCCGAATTGAACATATTGGTATAGCCGTTAAGGAATTGGACAAAGCCAATGAATTGTTTACCAAGCTATTTGGTGAAAGTAATTACAAGGAAGAGTCAGTGGAAAGTGAGCATGTCAAGACCTCCTTTTTTCAGGTTGGACCCAATAAGATAGAACTTTTGGAAGCGACTTCAGAGGACAGTGCCATTGCCAAGTACCTGGAAAAGAAAAGCGAAGGTATCCATCACATCGCATTCGAGGTAGATGATATTGAGTACGAAATGAAGCGATTAGCATCGGAGGGCTTTCAACTGCTAAACGAACAACCCAAAAAGGGAGCGGATAATAAGTTGGTCTGTTTTTTACATCCCAAAACAACCAATGGGGTATTGATAGAATTATGTCAGGAAATCAAATCAAAATAGTTTAAGATGAGTGATGAGAAGCGTACAGAAGTAAGCGATTTAGGCGAATTTGGTTTGATCGACCATTTGAGCAAAGAGGTGAGGTTTTATAACTCGAGCACTGTAAAAGGTATCGGTGACGATGCGGCCGTGATGCAGATTGGAGATGAGTTATTGGTCACTACTACAGATACCCTCGTGGAAGGTATCCACTTTGATCTTAGTTATATGCCTTTAAAACATTTGGGCTATAAACTAATCGCGGTAAACATATCAGATGTTGCTGCGATGAATGCCATTCCAAAACAAGTGACTGTTAGTCTGGCACTGAGCAATCGATTTTCAGTAGAGGCATTGGAAGTGCTTTATGAAGGAATACAAATGGCTTGTGAGGCCTACAAAGTAGATTTTGTTGGAGGTGACACCACAGCTTCCAGAAGTGGACTGATGATATCTGTGACAGCATTGGGTACAACTACAGAAGATAAAATCACCTACCGCTCTGGTGCCAAAGAAAATGATATACTTTGTGTAACTGGAGACCTTGGCGGAGCTTTTATAGGCCTTCAGGTCCTGGAACGAGAAAAGCAGGAGTTTTTAGGCAATCCAGACATGCAGCCAAAACTGGAGAAGTATCCTTATGTAGTGGAGAGACAATTGAAGCCAGAGGCTCGAATGAATGTTATTCACGAACTGAGCGAACTGGGTATAGTACCTACTTCCATGATCGATGTGTCTGATGGCCTGGCTTCAGAAATATTTCACTTGTGTAAACACTCTGAACTAGGTGCTGCGGTTTACGAGGATAAACTGCCTATTGATAAACAGACCTATGAGACGGCCGCAGAGTTTTCAATGGATCCAAACACTTGTGCATTAAATGGTGGAGAAGATTATGAATTGTTGTTTACCTTAAAAACGGAGGATTTCGAAAAAATAAAGAATCATCCGGAGATTCATACCATTGGATACATGCACAGTGCTGATAAGGGGAAGGTGATGGTGACCAGAAATGGAAACACTATTGCGCTGCAAGCACAAGGATGGAAGCATTTCTAAAAAACAAAAGCCGATCGCTGAGAGCGACCGGCTTTACCGTCCTAACCTAACCTAATATATTCTTACTGAGCGCTTACGATTTTGATCTTCAAATCGAAATTATCATAGATCGTTTTGTCTCCCAAATCATCGAAGAAGCTTCCTGATCCGTATTTCACATTGTATTTTGATCGGTCAATAGTAACTGTGGCGGATCCGATTACTTTGTCACCAGCCATCACAATTTCAGCTGGAAATTCAACTGGATTCGTGATTCCTTTAACTGTCAAATCACCTTTCACGAGGTATTTGTTACCATCACCCTTTTTAGCACTTGTCATTTTAAAAGATGCCGTTGGGAATTTCTCTATTCCGAAAAAATCGTCTGACTTTAGATGACCAACAAGTTTGTCTTTCCATTCTCCTTCTAAGTCCGAATTGTCAATAGTTGTCATATCTACAACGAAACTTCCTCCAGTTAACTTGTTGTCAGTAACGAGTAACTCTCCGCTCTTAAGCACAACAGTTCCGTTATGCTTGCCTGTAACTTTCTCTGCATACCATTCTACAGTGCTTTCTGCTGTATTTACGGTATATGCTGCCTCCACACCTTCTCCTGAAGAAATGAGTACTGAAATGGTCATTAGTAATGATTGTAACATAGTTTTTTAGCTTTAATTCTTTTAACATACATGTACATACATATATGTGAGTACAAGAATAACGAAGTTGCACTCAAAGAGTTTTGTTTTTTGAGAAAAAACCTCAATTATTTTAGTTCGTCAGGTTTCGGATAACTTTGCAATGAACATAAAGCGTGGAGAAGGATGATTCAGTTAGAAAATACATTGGTGTCAAGTGAAATTAAAGAGCGTTTTTTTGTCTGCGATCTTGATAAATGTAAAGGAGCATGTTGTGTAGAAGGTGATTTGGGAGCTCCATTAGAGAAAGATGAATTGCCTCAATTGGAGGAAGTGGTGGATTTGGTAAAACCCTATCTATCCAAAGAAGCAGTGGAGGCGTTGGAGAAGCATGGACCTTATTTGCTGGATGAAGAAGGTGATTTTAGTACAACAACTATCGATAATAAGGAGTGTGCTTTTGCTTTCTACGATGACAAAAAAATCCTTAAGTGCGGAATCGAGCAAGCATGGAAGGATGGTAAAACCGACTTCCAAAAACCGATCTCCTGTCATCTATATCCGATCCGGGTGGCAAAGCTCCACGAGTTCCTTGCACTTAATTATGATCGGTGGGATATCTGCTCGCCGGCATGTGAGCTGGGAGCAGAACTTTCTGTGCCAGTTTATAAATTTCTCAAGGATGCACTTATACGCCGCTTTGGGCAGGCCTGGTATGACAAATTGTGCGAGATAATAGAGAACAATTTCAAATCTTAAAGAAGATATTCTGGTTTAATTTATAATGAAGAGTAACTTTAAAATGCTTGCTTTTAGAACTGCACATACTGACTCAGTAGATAATTATACCTGATAGGTCGAAATAAACTGTGTATCTAAGTGAAATGATGTTAATTAGAGTTCACAACAGTTTCCCGGAAAAGATTTTTTAAAATCTTAACGTTATTTAGAATGAACTACAACCTGACCATTAGGCAAAAATTGTTATTCCTTATTGTGGGATTGACAGTATTGATATACGTCCTTTCATTGGGGTATATCAGTATCCAGTTGCGGTCTAATGCTATTGATGAAGCCAAAAAACTGGCTAAAACCTATGCTGATCAAAAGGCGAATGAAATCAAAGCCGTTCTTGATGAAGATATGGCCATCGCCAGAAGTATGGCACATGCGATAGAAGCGTATACGCTTAAAGATAAGGCGACGCGAGATGAACTTAGAGAGTCACTGCTAGTAAATGTATTGAAGGATAATCCCAAGTATGATGCCACCTGGATGAGTTGGCAGTATAAGTGGCTTGACCCTAGCTGGCCTCATAACTATGGGCGCGAACGGTTCACGGTATATGCAGATGGCAATAATATCAAAACCAGTACTGAACAGGCAGAGATGGATGGAAGCAAAGGGAGTGGTACCTGGGAGCTTTTCAAAAGTGTGAATGGGCCCAATGAGCTAATGACAGAGCCCTATTGGTACACAGAATATGGGTTTGAAGAAGATGCATCACAGCAGATTTTAGGTGTTTCCTCCGTGGTTCGAATAGAAGTTGATGGTCAATTTGCTGGAATCATCGGAGCAGATATGACTGTAGATGATTTCAAAAGTATTTCTGAGGTCGATTTTTATGAAAGTGCTTTTGCTTTTCTGGTATCCAATGGCGGGATTATTATTTCTCACAAGAATGACTCTTTGTACAATCAGAAAATGGATACACTCAGCATTGTTAGGAACAGTGAAGAGGATATTCTGCAGATAGTCAAGAGCTCAAAGTCTCATTCATTTACGTCTTACGATGATGTTTTGGGTGAGGAAGTATATGTGTCCATCGCACCAATCTCTGTTGGGCATAGTGGACTACCATGGTCGGTCGGGATTGTTGTCCCAACGAAAGAAATAACGTCAGAATTTAATCAGGCATTTATTAGTACACTCATTTTTGGATTGCTAGGACTTGCAGCTCTAATTGTAGTTACTTATTGGGTTTCTTCGCAAATAGTGGGTTCATTAGAAGGAACGAGCAAATTGCTGGCTAAACTTTCAGAAGGGGACTTATCTGTTGAAAATCGGATACAAGTAAAGACACAAGATGAACTAGGAAAATTGGCACTTGCAGCAAATGAGTTGATGGATGACCTGATCAGAAAATCTGATTTCTCTCATGAAATCGGTCGAGGGAACCTTGAAACCAATTTTGAGGTATCTGGAAAGAATGATATGCTTGGCTACTCATTGCTACAAATGCGGGAAAATTTACAACGTGTAAGCAATGAAACGAAATCGGTGATTCAAAAAGCAGGGGAAGAAGGTCAAATCATGTCTGCTCGCATGGAAGGAGAGTGGGAAGAAGGAGCCTGGAAGGATCTCAGTCAATCCATTAATAACTTGCTCGATACAGTTTCAACGCCTTTCAGAAAGATTAATGACATGGTGAATGCCATGTCTGATGGTGATCTGACTGTACGATACGACGAGATGGCTAAAGGAGATGTCGAGACCATGGCCAATAGTTTTAATAAAGCCCTTGATAATATTAATGAGCTAATTGAAAGCATTTCTGGTGTGGCTATGATTGTAGCGGAGTCTTCGCAGGAAATGCTGGCAGTAAGCGAAGAGATGACGATTAACACCAGAGAAATTGCTTCATCCATTTCTGAGATGTCTAATGGAGCGCAAAATCAAGTAGTTAAAGTAGACGAGTCATCCTCTCTCGTTGAGGGAATCTTGAGATCATCCAATGAAATGGGCGAGCAGTCGGATAGCATTAATTCGGCGGCACAGGCAGGAGTTGATAACAGTGAAAAAGGGCTAAGTCTGGTCAAAAAAGTAGGGTTTAGTATGCGCGATATCGCAGCATTCTCTTCCGATACCTTTGATTCCATTCAGGTGCTCACAAAGCGGTCAAATGACATTTCTAAAGTGCTGGGAGTCATTACAGAGATCGCATCGCAAACAAACTTATTGGCTTTAAATGCGGCAATAGAGGCAGCACAAGCAGGAGAAGCGGGCCGTGGGTTTGCGGTAGTTGCTGAAGAAATCAGAAAGCTTGCTGAGGACAGTAAAAAATCAGCGCGGGAGATCGAGCAGTTGGTCAGCGATGTGCAGAACGATGTTAGTACTGCCGCCACGGCTATTGACATGATGAAAAGTAGTGTGAAGAGTGGAGAAGATGCGACCAATTTTGCATCAGAAGCATTTACTGAAATCACTGAATCGTCCTCCAAAACTCTGTTAATGACAGAGCAAATACGAAATCGTGTTCAGCAGCAAATAGATTCCATTAAAAATGTGGTGACCATTACCGAATCGGTAGTGGTAATTGCCGAGGAAACTGCTGCTGGTACAGAACAAATAGCGAGTTCGGCAACCGAACTTTCTGCGGGAATGGATAACTATGTGGATCGCTCACAGAATTTGTCAGAGGTGGCCAATGAGTTAACAGACAGACTAAGTAAGTTTAGATTGAAATAATATGGCAAAGGAGAACATGCAACTGGAGACCGGTAAAAAACTCAAGGACAGTTGGGTAGAGCGTGCGGAGCTTAGTGCTATCAATGACGAGATTCTCGAAGGAAATGACATATCGGAGAGAGAAGTACTCGTGGTATTTCCGATGGGAAATGAGCGGTATGCCATCTCTATCGAAAAAGTAAAAGAAGTGGTGAAACTTCCGCCGATTGCACCTATTCCTCAATCTGAGGATTACATTTTAGGCGTTGGTAATATCCGCGGAAATGTTATTGCAATAACCGATTTATCGAAAAGAATCAATGCTGAAGTCTCGGACGATTATGACTTGGAATCAGCCTACGTGGTGGTAATCAAGGATTCTGTGGTGCACGCTGGAATGATTGTGAAAGAAGTGCCGGACACCATAGTTGTAGATAAGAAGCAGATAAATACTTCTGCGGCAGTCATCAAAAACCTGGCGGCTGAAGACCAGTTTATTAAAGGAATTGTAAAAGTAGACGGAGATATGATCATCTTAATAGACATATTAGAGATGATAGCAAACTAACAACCAAAGCAGGTTTCATTAGCCACCCCAAGAGTGATGAGACTTGTTGAATCAACTTACAGAATGATGAACAATGATTTTTTTGGTCCTGAGACCATGGAGATTCTGAAGATTACACTTTTTGTGTTAGCGATCACAGGGATCAGTACTTGGGCTATTTATAGAAATTTCAAAGGCTCGTTTCTTTTTTTTATTTGCATGACCTTTGTGGCGATTGCGGCCGAATTGTCCATAATATCCTTCGCGGCAGGTCAGTATGGAGTAATCTACTTTGTATATGCTTCGCCCTTAATCGTCTTGCAATTTTACCTGGGTATGCGGTATGTGTTTCGTCATGTACATCACCCATTGTATAGGATGATCAAACGAGTGAAATTAATGGCGTTGGGAGATATGTCTGTTGATTTTCATGAGTTGAAAACGGCTCATCGGACCGATGAAATTGGGAGCATTACAAGTGCTTTGATTTCTCATATGGATTTTCTTCAGGGCACAGCCAAACTCGTGGAGGAAATTAAAAATGGAAATCTTGATTATAATTTTGAAGCTAAAAGTGATGAGGATGTACTGGGGCGATCACTAACTGAAATGCGGGATAACCTTCAATTCATCATTGGCGAGACTAACAATGTCGTGTTGCTAGCCAGTGAAGAGGGTGATCTAAAAGCAAGAATCGAAAGCGCGGATAAATTTGGTGTTTGGAAACAACTAAGTGAATCGATCAATGAGCTTTTAGAAAATGTAGCCACTCCATTTTATTCGATTAACAAGATAGTGAGTGCGATGGCTGCTGGAGATCTCACTCTGCGCTACAACGAAGAAGCTTCTGGTGATATTAAGCGGATGACGGATAACCTAAACCTGGCGCTTGATAACATGGACGGGTTGTTAAACACTATCGCTAAAAACGTAGCCACTATAGATAGCTCATCATCGGAAATGCAGGTGACAGGTGAGGAGATGACAGCTAATACCAGTGAGATAGCCTCTGCTATCGGGCAGATGAGTCATGGTGCCCAGAGCCAGCTGGCAAAAGTTGACGAGTCTTCTGGACTTGTAGAAGGTATTCTGAAGGCATCCAAAGGCATGGTCGAGAAGTCAGAATCGATTAATCAAGCAGCTAAAAGAGGTGCAGAAATTAGTGAGAAAGGAATCGGAATTGTTGATCAAATGGTTCGCAATATGACCGAGATTTCTGACTATTCAGAGAAGACCAATGATTCCATGAGCGTATTGACCGACCAGTCAAAGGAAATAGCTCGAGTGCTAAGCGTGATCACGGAAATAGCCTCTCAGACCAACTTGTTGGCATTGAATGCAGCGATAGAAGCGGCACAGGCAGGAGAAGCAGGTAGAGGGTTTGCAGTGGTTGCTGAGGAAATCAGAAAACTAGCTGAGGATTCTCGCAAGTCTGCCAAGGAAATAGAAACTTTAGTGCTGGACGTACAGGCCGATACACTTGAGGCTGCTACTGTTATCAAACACATGCGCGGGATTGTTAAAAATGGACAATCCACTAGTGCCCAGGCTTCTGATTCATTCCGAGAGATTTTCGAGTCATCCAATAATACCCTACATCATTCAGAAGATATTTTGAGTGCTGCTAACTCTCAGATTGCGAATATCAACAACGTAGTTACTATTACAGAAAGCATTGTCGTGATAGCCGAACAGACGGCTGCAGGGACTGAGGAGGTAGCGAGCTCAGCCACTGAGTTATCATCCGGTATGACCAGCTTTAGTGAAAAATCTACCTACCTGGCTCGAGTGGCAGAAGAGTTCAAGGAAGGGATCTCTATGATGAAGATCTCTGGTCAGAATGTGGAGAATAGTGCTCTGTATAACATGCGTGAGAAGTTTGAACAAGAGAAGGCTTTGCTTGATGCTTTACTTGATAATATTCCAGATTTAATTTACTTCAAAGATTTAGAAAGCAAATTTACGAGAGTCAGTAAATCAATGATTGCTCTACACGGAGTGGATTCGTTAGATCATGTTATCGGTAAATCAGATTTTGATTTCTTTGGAAATCATGCTAAGAAAGCATTCAACGATGAGCAAGAGATTATTAAAACCGGTAAGCCACTACTAAATCTGGTGGAAGAAGAGGACCGTAACGATGGAAGCTCTGGGTTCGTTTCTACGACCAAAATGCCATTAAAAGATGTCAATGGAGAGATTATTGGGACCTTTGGTATTAGTCGGGATATTACCGAGCTTAAAGAAGCTGAACAGGAATCAAATAGACGTGCAGAGGAACTTCGAGAGAAAGAACAACTCATTGAAAAAAGTTTGGATGCTGTCGATAGACAAAACAGACTCTTTGTAGATATAATTGATCAATTAGAAGAGAAAATAGAGGTTAAAAGCCCAGATGGGACTTTTTATCTTATCAATCAGATCGCAGCTAATGCTTATGGGAAAAGCGCTGAACAAGTAATAGGTAAAAGTCTATTCGATTTCTTTGAAAAAGCAGAAGCTCAGAAGTATATAGACTTTGAGAAAAATCTCATAAAAAACAAGCAGGAATCAACGAGTCTTGAAAAAGTTATATATAATGGATTGAATACTTATTGGTTTATGCGTAAAAAACCGATATTCATTCCTCAACTGGAGGAAAATGGCCTTTTAGTGATTCAAACAGCCATTGATGAATATCAAATCAAAGACCAGAACATCGTCAACGATCTCAAGAGAAAGTATCCGGAGATGCAGGTAAAAGTGTAATTTTCCGATGTTTGCTTGCCCAAATTCTCATTCATATGCCAAATGTTCTCATTCAACGATTAGTAGATGGTACATTAAGATAAGATTCTTATTCTTGTATAGTAGTAATCCAAGAATAAGAATCATCGACTATGTTATTCATCAGAAAAACACACCTATCACCAGAAATAAAGTTTGATCCTAGAAAAGGAAGATTGTCTATCTCTGGAATGTCTAGTCCTGATAACAGTATGGCCGTGTATCAGCCCTTGATTAAGATATTGAATGCTATCAAAGCAACGAGAGGAGGAATAAAGGCTGATTTCAAATTGAGCATGTTCAATACAAGTTCTGCGAAGTGTATTTTTGATATTCTAAAAAGACTGAAAGCCCTGGAAGATCAAGGACTAAGAATAGTGATTAACTGGCACTATGAGGAAGAAGATGAAGACATGCTGGAGTGTGGAGAGGATTTTCAGGATCTTCTAGACGGTCAATTCAATTTTATACAAGGGTTTATCTCCTACAGAGACGGGGTTGCTCAAGCTTCATAACTAAACATAATTGATATTTCTGATTGGATATGTTAAAGTCACTAAAAAATAGATTCGCTGTTCGACTAGCTTATGATGAGTATTTAGAACAGTATTTGGTTAAAAGAGGAGAAAGAGTAGTTTTTGTGGGCTCTCAAGAAGATTGTGAACGGTTTTTCAAGACACATGTCACTTCTAGAAAATCAGCGCAGTATTTTAATTGAGGTTCAACGGTGAACATATAGTAGGGTCTGAATTTTTGGACCCTTTTTTTATGCCTTATACCCTAAGTTCATAGTTACTTAAGTAATTGATCAATCATGCCCGTCTATCCAGTAATTCTCGGGTTTAAACGAATCGATTAGCGTGAAGAATCAATTTGGTGGTATGTTTAGATGATGAATGACACTTTCAGCTTTTTAATCGAAAGTTTCTTTGACAAGCGCTATTTTGAGAGTTATAAAATTATTAGTTTAATCACAAAACAGGCATCACCAAACCACCACTTATGACAATTGCCGTTGTAAATCAAAAAGGAGGCACAGGTAAGACGACTACTACCATTAATCTGGGCAAAAGCCTGGAACAAAAAGGTAAGCGTATATTACTTGTAGATATGGATCCTCAGGGTAGTCTAGGGTATTCTTTGGGGATAACGGATCCAAAAGGAACCGTGTCAGATTTAATTTACGGTGAAGCACCAATCAGCGATGTGCTCATGACTAAAGAAGGTATGGATATCATCCCTTCTGATATTAGTTTAGCGGATTTGGAACTTTCCTTAGTCGATGCAGATAATCGAGAGTACCGGTTGAAGTATATACTTGACGAGCTTAAAGGGTATGACTATATTTTCATCGATTGCCCTCCTTCGCTTTCTTTACTTACAGTCAATGCATTGACGACAAGCGATTATGTACTCATTCCCATGTTGATGGAGGTACTAAGTCTACAAGGGTTGGATTTAATTACCTCGACTATTGAGAAGATCAGAGGAACGCTAAACGCTAATCTTTCTGTACTGGGAATATTACCAGTAATGGTTGATAGGAGAAGAAAGTTATCCACAGAAATATACGAGCATATTCAGGAAAACTACGATTTCCACATGTTTGAATCTCAGATCAGACCCAATGTCAGGGCCTCTGAAGCACCGTCGTTTGGACAAAGTGTGATCACGTATTCACCCGGTTCAAATAGTGCAAGTGATTATATTGGGTTAAGTGATGAATTTCTAAAGATCGTTTGATATGGCATTAGGAGGAAACCTCAAGAAAAAAAGCCTCATTCCTAAAACGGAGGAGAAGGAAAATAAATCTTCTAAGAAGAAGTCTAATTCTCCTGCAAAACAGAAAAAGAAGGTGAATAAAAAGCCTGCAGAAAAGCCTTTACAAAAGTCTGCAACGCGCAAGCCTGTGGCTAAGAAAGCAACCACCGAAAAAAAAGCGGCCAAACCAAAGAAAGTAAAAGAAACTGTAGAGGAAAATGTGGTAACAGCTCCAAGGCCAAAAAGCATTGAACACGAGAAGCCAGCTGCAAGAGCCGGGCTCTTGAGCAAGATGGAGTATGAGCGTCGACAGAAATTACATGAAAAATTTACGGCTGATGTAAAAGAGCTGGATGGAAAGCAAGTTCATATGATCGTTTTTCGAATAGAGCAAGAGGAATTCGCTTTAGAGATCAGTAAGGTCAACGAAGTGGTGGTGACACCGAAGATTACCCGAATGCCTCAAGCGCCAAAATACGTTCCAGGCATAGCGACAATCCGCGGTAAAGGAGTGGTAACTCTGGATCTGGCATACAAGCTGGGTTATGTAGACTCGGCTGAGAAGTTGAGCGAACGCTCAGAGTATACTATCGTTATAAAAACAAATCGATTTACAGTAGGTGTATTGGTTCCAGAAGTACCTGTAAGTCAGGTTGTGGCAGGTAATCGTATACAAACAGCAGATGATAGCGTTTCAGAAACCTCTTTAGACGAAACATATATTAAAGGGCTAATTAGAACTAAGGATCGACTGATATTCTATATAGATATCGATGAGATGATTGAAGGAGATCGATTGAAGGCTCGATTAGTGGAATAGAAGTTTGGATAAGCAAATAAACATATTAGTCGTTGATGACTCAGCATTCATGAGATTGCTGCTGACAGATCTGTTATCTAAGGATGACGAGATCAATGTGGTGGGTAGTGCTGTAGATGGTAAAGAAGCAGTTAAGCTTTCCAAAGAACTACGTCCTGATGTAGTCCTGATGGATATGAACATGGGCGAATATGATGGTCTTTATGCTGTAGAGCGTATTATGAAAGTTCATCCAGTACCCATACTGATCCTAAGCTCAGTAGGCAATACCAATTTAGACCCGATTTTTGATGCGCTGGAATTGGGTGCTGTTGATTACATCAATAAACCACAAAAAGGAGGCTCTAAAGTCAGAGAAATTGGTGCCCATTTGGTGTCAACTGTCAAAAGAGTGTCTCGAGCCAAGCCTAAAGCGACCAAAATTGAGAAGGATGGTGTCAATAAGCTTTCGCATACATTTGACTCCAAAGCCCTTTACCATGCGATCATCATAGGAGCGTCTACAGGTGGTCCCACAGCCGTGGAGAAAGTAATCACTTCATTACCTGCCAACCTGAATGTCCCGGTATTAATTGGTCAGCACATGCCCACCAATTTTATCAAGTCTTTCTCTGCTCGTTTGGATTATATCAGTCCATTGAAAGTAGTAGTAGGGAAGAAGGGCATGATTCCTAAGCCGGGAATGGTCATTATCGCCCCGGGAGATACCAATATGATTCTGAAAAGGGAAGGTAGTGGCAATGTGAAAATTGGCTTCAGCGATGAAGTTTACAGAGAATATAACAATCCATCCATTAATGCACTGATGACCACCGCCGCGAAAGCATACGGTGAAAAGGCCATTGGAGTACTATTGACAGGGATGGGCAAAGATGGAGTTAAAGGATTACAGGAGATTAAAAATAGCGGAGGTAAGACAATTGCTCAGGATGAGGCCTCCAGCGTGATTTACGGTATGCCAAAATTGGCATTTGAAAGTGGAGCTGCAGACACAGTTCTAAACATTAAAGAAATTGGAGGTTACTTGGTAAACTGTTTATAGCATTGAAAGAATCAGAATATAAAGAACTCTTCCTGGTTGAGGCCAAAGACAACATTGAGCAGCTCGATAAGTTGTTTGTGGACCTTGAGAAAGACATTAAAAATCAGAATGCGATCAACGCCATATTCCGAATTACGCATACGCTCAAGGGGAACGCTATGGGGCTCGGTATTGATTCCATTGCTGACCTGTCCCACGTGATGGAAGACGTGATGATTGCCATTAAAAGTGGTAAGGTTCAGTTAAATCAGGAGTTGTTCAAGTTGCTTTTTAGGGCGAATGACAAATTGGGAGCTCTTGTCTCTGCCATGGAAACCGATGAGAAAGTTAGTTTCTTAGGGATCAAAACAAGTCTTGCCATCTTCCTCAAAAATGAGTTGGACAAAGAAGGTGATGCTGAAGAGGGCAACGGTGATGACTCTGAAAAGGAAGAAGTAACTGCAGAGCAAATGCTGCAAGAGCAGGAAGATGACGCTACTTCCGAAAATCAGATTTCCTTCTCCGATGTGATTCAAATACCGGTGAAGAAAATGGATGATTTGCTCAGTGAAGTAGGCCAGTTAATCATCGAAAGAGATCGACTCATAGCCTATAGTCAGGAGCTAGGATTGAAGACCGGAGAATTTGATCGATTGCAGCGAATCAGTTCCAATCTCCAGTACAGTATCATGAACGCAAGAATGGTACAGGTGGGATTTTTGTTTAACAAATTCCATAGAGTCTTGCGTGATGCCGCCAGTATTGAGGGCAAAAAGGCAAACCTTGTTTTAAAGGGAACCGAAACAGAAATAGATCGAAACATTCTGAAATTGATGAGTGACTCTATGGTTCATCTGGTGCGGAATGCCTTGAGTCATGGTATAGAGTCTGAAGAGGACCGAAAAAAGGCTAAAAAGCCCATAGAAGGACAAGTCACTCTAGATGCGCATTACGAGAGGGACCGTGTGGTTATTCAAGTGAAAGACGATGGAGGAGGCATTGATCATGAGGTCATTCGAAGAAAAATCGTCGAGAAAGGGTTGGCTTCATCTGAGATGGCCAAAAACATGGGTAAGGAAGAAATCTTGTCTTACATCTTTGAATCAGGGTTTTCAAATGCAGCTCAAGTCACGGAACTATCCGGTCGGGGGGTTGGTATGGATGTGGTTAAAAAAGCTGTAGAATCCATTGGTGGCCAGGTGAAAATAGAGACGGAAGTGGGCTTAGGGACGACAATGAATTTACACGTTCCAGCCTCTCTGGCACTCAAAGGGTCGCTACTTTTTGGAGTGGACGGTCATGAATATGCCATTGCGCTATCTTATACCGAAGCAGTAGTAACTATCGAGAAAAAAGATATCAAGAAGCTCAGTGGAGGTCTTATGGGGTCTTTTCAGGGGGATGCGATAAGTATTCTTTTCCTCAAAGACATTTTGTACCTTAAAGCATTAAGCGATATTCATAATCGGGGGATGCTACACAAAAGCTTTGAAACAGCTGCTGAGGATGCAGTATTTGATGTGATCATTGTTTCGTATGATGGAAAGACCACCGGAATGATCGTTGATAAGGTGCTTCAGCAAAAAGAAATTATCGAAAAACCATTGACCAAGCCTCTGGAAAAGATCAAACTTCTTAGCGGAACAACTATATTGGGCAATGGTAATGTATGTCCGGTAGTGGATGTGGCCGTCATCACTGATCTTATCCACAGACAGTCATTACAAATGCAAATGGAAAATTAGGAATGAAGGGACCCGGAACCATATTTATGCAGGATTTCAAGCCACCAGAACTCATCACAGATGAGGAAATGAATGCTTTGATGACGGCAATCAGGAATCGCTATGGCTTGGATTTCACCAACTACGAAAAGACCTCTTTGAAGCGAGGTGTTACTCGGTTGATGATGAAGCATAATATGGAATCATCACTAGACCTCTGGAGTAGAGTGCTCAAGGATTATGATTTCTTTATGAGCTCCATTGATGATTTGTTAGTAAACCTTACGGAGCTTTTTCGAAATCCCGATGTGTGGATCAAATTACGAGATGAAGTTCTGGAGGAATTCAAAGGGCAGGCATTAAATATTTGGCATGCAGGGTGCTCCACGGGTGAGGAAGTTTATACCATGAGTATCGTCCTGGATGAGAAGGGTCTGCTAAATAGAGCACGACTTACAGCTACAGATTTGAGTTCAAAGGCGTTGGCCAAAGCTAAGTCGGGGCAATATTCTTTGGACATTATCAAACAGTACCTGAACCCGTTTTTGAAGTTTTTTCCACATAAGCAGATTGAAGATTACTTTCAATTTGAGGAGAAACATGCTGAAATTAAACCGAAGTATCGTCAAAATGTAACATTTAGTCGTCATAATTTGGTGCATGACGTAGCAGCAAGTAAATATGATATTGTTTTTTGTAGAAATGTTATGATCTATTTTGATGATCAGCTTAAATTGAAGGTGTTAAGCCTAATACATCAGAGTCTCAAGCCAAACGGTTATTTGATTATTGGGTATTACGATATTATGCCGGATTCGGGTAAAAGACTTTTTCAGGTAGTAGATATTAAGACAAGAATCTATAGAAAAAAGGAGCAGATTGCTTCATAACTGAACAATAGAAAATGAGCCATAATATTTTAATTGTGGATGATTCTGGATATTCCAGGGCAACTATCAAAGCCATGTTGACTGAAGAAGGGTACAACGTAATTGGCGAAGCAAAAAATGGAGCCGAGGCTCTTGATTTAATCGTGGAGTTAAAGCCGGATTTAGTCACACTGGACAATATTCTTCCTGACATGTCAGGGATCGAGATATTGCGGGTATTGAGAGAGCAGAAGATCACCTGTAAAGTGATTATGATTAGTGCTGTAGGACAGCAATCGGCCATCGAAGAAGGGCTAGGATTAGGCGCAAATGCGTATATTATAAAACCGTTTACAAAAGATAAAGTGTTAGAGGAAGTAGCTTTTTCACTGAAAGATTGAATAATGTGTAGTTCCGGTTAAAGTCAGCTTAAAATCGATTGACCCAGTTATTTTCTGTGTCCAGCAACTTATACCTCTATTTAATCGAGTAAATATTGAATTAAATAACATTTTTAAGAGATTGCATTAAGTAACCAGATTAACCTATGCTTGATAAGTTAAATGAAAATGAACTAGAGGTGGCATCAAAATTAGTTTTTGATGGCATGTCTATGGCTAAGAAGTCCATGGAGCAGATTCTTCAGAGTCCGATCAAAATGGAAAAAATTGATTGGAGCAATGAGGATGTGCCTCTTCCTAAATACCAGGATTCTGGCGATCAGAGCGTGCACGTTATTCGCACTAATTTGATTGGAGAACTGAAAGGTACCAGTCACCTCATTTTTAGTGAAGATGAGGTAACTAAAGTTCTCAGAGCTTGCCTGCCTTCCAGTATCGTAGACTCAGACACCCCTGAGAGCAAAATGATGAAGATGGGGTTTCTCACAGAAATGGACAACATGATGGCCGCAGCTGTGATCACAGAATTTTCTAATTTTTTAGGATTGGAGATTTATGGACATGTTCCATCTTTGGAAGTTGTTAAAGCTTCTGATTTAAACACTTTCATTGAGAAAGAAGTTGGAGCATTAGATGCCATAGTGCACTTTAAGGCACTTTTTCATGGACAAGAGTTAGATATATCTCCCGATTTTATCTGGATTTTCCAGGAAGAGTTTGTGGATAAAATCAAAGATTTGGTTTAATACGGTAATAAGATAATTAATAAATATTATGAGTAAGAAAGTACTAATAGTTGATGATTCGATCTATATGAGATCTTTGATCAAAAGTGCACTTGAAGAAGCTGGCTTAGAGGTTGTAGGAGAAGCCAAGGATGGAGAAACGGCAATTGACCTTGCCTTAGACACTCAGCCAGACCTAATAACCCTGGATAATATTCTACCCGATATGATGGGATTCGAGATACTTAAAGTGCTACGAGATCAAGGGCTAGAGTCTAAGGTTATAATGATTAGCGCCGTTGGTCAACAAACTGTCGTCAATAAAGGCAAAGAACTCGGAGCTTCTGAGTACATTGTGAAACCGTTTACCTCTGAAGCATTGATAGAGGTAGTTAATCGAGTAATGTAATATACGATCACCTCCTAACTCCTTTTAAAGTATGAAAATACTTTATGATCTGCCTATACGTATAAAGTTCGCGGTGGTTTTGATACCGCTAATCTTAATCATCTTGTGCTTTGATTATTTTCAAATCCAACACAATTATCTTGATTACAATGATTCAGACCGTTTAAACAAAACGATCTATCTTGGTATTGAGATCAACCACGTCGTTCATGAACTACAGAAAGAGCGAAGTATGGCTATTGGTTTCATTACGAGTGATGGATATGAATTTGAAGATGAGATAGCCTATCAACGCGATGTTACAGATAGCACCTTAAGGGAATTCCAGAAAGAACTTCAAAATGAAGAGCTGGAAGACGTTCTGGAAAGGCATGTTAACGATATTGAGCTTTTGACTACTAGCTTTGGTCAGATAGTCGATATTCGAAAGCGAACAGACAACCAGACGCTGGATGCTTATCAGGTGTTGAAGTACTACTCAGACATCAATGATGTAGCCCTTAACACAGTTGATCAGCTCATAAACGAAACTAGGGATAAGGACATTGCTCAGCAAGTTCATGCATTGATTTATTTTTTAAAAGCAAAAGAACGTGCGAGTATTGAGCGTGCCATTGGGACACAGGCCTTCTCATTGAAGGCGATGGATGATGAACTTTATTCCACTTTTACTTCGCTGGTGGCTGAACAACTTTCCTATACTGATGCATTCACTGTAATTGCGGATCAGGATAGTCGAGATACTTACGATCGTTTGGTGTCTGGTCACGATGTGGATGAGGTAGAACGGCTTAGAGGTGTCTTACATAACCGTACGAATTTTGAAGTAGATCCAGGATATTGGTATGAAATGACGACCAATAAGATTAACTCCTTGAAAAAGGTGGAGGATAGTATATCAAATCGACTATTAGATCGCACCTCCGGCTTAGCAGGTGAGGCTTTTCGTAAGTTCTGGACATTTATCGTTTTGGATATTATTATTGGGGTGTTGGCGTTATGGCTAATGTCAATCATCGTCACCAACTTGCTGGCGAATGTAAAGACATTGGAATCCTACGCCATGCGTTTTTCGAAAGGAGATTTCTCCAAGCGAGTCATCATACCTACCAAAGATGAAATTGGCCAGTATGCCAAGACTTTTAATGTGATGGCAGGTGAAATTGTCAAATCACATAACATTCTGCGAAAGGAACGAGATAAGGCTAAATTCCTCTACAATAATATCTATCGCGTGGCGATGATGGTGTTCCAAAACATTCATCAAGGTATATTCTTGCTTGACAGAAACCAGAAGATGAGTAAACTCTACTCCAAGTCCATGGAGAAGATTTTCGGTGTGCATAAGATAGCTGGTGAGAATTTTGCAAATTTCATGCGTCCATTAATAATTCCCAGAGATCTGGAAGCATTGGAAATGTTCATGAGGCATTTGTTTAATGAAGATATGGATGAGGATGTAGTGAATCAGCTTAATCCAATTGAACAGGTCAAGATATACAGCGAAAAAGAAGGAATAGTTACTACCAAATACATAAGAGTAAACTTTACTCGAATTTGGAGGAAAGACAAGATTGCTAATATTATGGTGACTGTTTCTGATGAAACGGAGTCCATCTTGTTACAGAAGCATCTGGAAGATGCCGAGAAGAAAAAGAAGCAGGAAACAGAGCAGGTGTTAAGTATTTTGAAGATAGACCCATCGCTCATAAGAGGGTTCTTGCATAATGCTAAACGCACATTAAGAAGCATATCCGAGCGTTATGAGACCGATCGTGATGGCAAATTTAAAGAGCTATTACAATTTACATTTGAGACAATTCATAACCTGAAAGGAAATGCCGTGGTGATTGGATTGGATATCATGAGTCAGAAGTTCCATGAAGTGGAAGAATCCATTCAAGAGCTAAAAGAGAAGGATGTAAATGGTAAAGATTTTCTGACTATACTTTATGAAATCGATGATGCCGATAAGATGATCGATGACATGAGTTCAATGT
>JAMWZA010000087.1 GCA_024305105.1 Marinoscillum sp. | reverse complement strand
AAAGAAGATTCATCTACACATTGATGGTGAGGCCAGAGGTAAAGTCAAAAAAATTGATCTGGAAATTGTGTCTGGCGGTGTACGTGTTCTGGCCTAAGATTAGCTTTTAGCCTCCTTATCCAATAAGTAGTTTTTGATCATTTTACGGCTGATCTTTTTCTTCTTACAGATCTCACTATAAAACGCTCCACTTTTTCGGAGGGTACGCTCCTGGGTTTCGTAATTGTTGTGATACAGTCCAAATCGCGCACTTTCACCTTCCGCCCACTCAAAATTATCCATCGTGGACCAGTGGTAATAACGCCGGACATCTATCCCCTTTTTAATAGCCTTATTGAGTTGTTTCAAATGATCGTAGATGAATTTGGCACGTTGCTCATCTTTGGCATCACAGATTCCATTTTCTGTGATGAAGATCGGGATTTTATAGTGCCGATACACGCGCTTACAGATTCGGTAAAGTCCTTTCGGATAGATTTCCCACCCCAGGTCATTGACCGCTTTGCCCTTCTTGACATAAAACTCATTGAAGAGGGTTCCAGGGTTGTAAATGCCTTTGACCAGATCGCGAGAGTAATAGTTGATGCCTATAAAGTCACAATAATTCTTTCGAGGAAACTCACGGTTCCATTTCAATGGAAAAATGAACCTGGCATGTGTCATTGCTTCCAGGTACATCCACTGGAAGAGGTGATTGCTGACGTAAGCCGCCGCTCTGGTCAGGTGTCGCTTATCAAACAGGTCGAAAATTCGAAGGTGGTGGGCTACCCCAACATGGATCTCCTTTTTTGGATGTCCGTGAGCTGCGAGTTGTGCATGTATTTGATCGTACGCTTTGAGGTGTGCTTTCGCAAAATGATTGGCACCACGTAAGTACTTTCTCACTTTTCCGCGCATTCCCGGAGGCCAGCGTCCTTCGAAGTATCCAAAAAACAGGTAAACATTGGGCTCATTAATGGTGATCCAATCCGTCACTAAATCTCCCAGTTCATCCACTACGAAACGTACGTACCGCAGGTAGCGATCCACACAGTTTGGATTGATCCAGCCGCCATCATCTTCCATCCAAAGTGGATTGGAAAAATGCCACAGCGTGACCAATGGGCGGATGTTGTTTTTTAGTAAAAGCTTGATTTCCTTTCGGTAGATGGCGATTCCTTCTTGACTAAATTGTCCTTCCTCCGGTTCTATTCGGCTCCATTCCAGACCCATGCGATAGGTCTCCGTATGAATGTCCTTGAGAAGTTTTACATCCGTCTTGATGTGGTTGACGTGATCGCAAGCCACCTTGCTATGGGACCCATCTTGTATGTTTCCCAGCTCGGACCATCGATACCAGTTGTGGGCTTGTTCTCCTCCTTCTATGTGCGTGGCAGCTGTCGCAGAACCCATCAGCAGGTCTTCCGGTAATTTAAACGTCTTATAGGCCATAGAACAGTTTAGCGGGCAATCTAAATCATCAAATTTAACCCAAGGTTATCCTAAAGTTAAGTCTTTCACTTGTTGAAATCATCCGGACGTTCATTTGGCCGAGACAATTCGGCAGTTGGCAGATTTCATTTGATGATATCGGTGCGTTCATCATTCTTTGTAAAAAACAAAGACATGAAAACTGATTTAATACTCATTAGACTCGGCGGGGTGATGAACCTGCTAGCGGCTGCTTTACACCTGGCATTTTGGAATGTATTTGACTGGCAGCATGAATTGACGAAACTCAGCGTAATGAATAGCAACATCATGCAAATGCTCAACTGGTTCACTATCGTCTTTTTTATCTACACAGGACTGTTACTGCTCCTGAAACCTAAAATGATCAGTTCCACTGTAATGGGGAGACACTTTTTAGGCATGCTCACCGTCATGTGGACGGCTCGCCTGGTTATGGAGTACTATTATCCCGAAGGAGACCTTCTATTTGCTGGCATTCTGACATTTGCTATTTTTTGCTTTTTCTATCCATTGATTTCTGGGCTCAAAGTCAACCACAAACTGGACAATAGCGAGCACACAAAACACCCGTGGCATGCTTATGACCTACTTCAGGATTTCAAAATAGAAGACGTCTGGGAGCTGCCTGTTGTGATGAATCGAAATCAGTCTATAGGTGATATACAAACCACTTTTGTACGGGCAATTGATGAATTATCCAGGTCAGGAATTCCTGGACTGCTCTTTCAGTTTCGTTTTTTCCTTGGAAAACTATTCGGCTGGGACGATGAAGTGGATGCTATCGATGTGCTTCCTACAGGCAGTATTCGTGAGCGATATGCCAGACTAAATGGACTGAATGCTGCAGACTTTTCCATTCCTAGAGGCGGCCAGTTTATACCGGTTTATCAAATGAGTCAGGAGGCCTTGTCTGAAATCGAAAATGCTACAGTTCATGCTGCTGTACACTATGGTAAAGTACCATTAGAAAACGATCAATATGGCGTTCACATGACCGTTTATGTTAAACCTAAGGGATTGTTTGGCCGAGCATACATGCAGTTGATTAAGCCTTTTAGACTATTCATCGTTTACCCGATCATGCTCAACATGATTGAGAAACACTGGAGTAAGCAGCAACAACTCACTCAGGAACTGGCGATGGTTTGATTGGACAAAAGATGTCGTATTTTAGACAGCCAGAATAAGCCCATGCAAAAACTCCTATACACCATCGTACACCTGCTGTTTTGGACCACCTTTACAGCACTCTCCTGGTTGGCAATAAGTTCCAACCCGGGAGAAACGGCTTTTATGGTTAATTACCCAGCTGCTGGTCTATTGTTGGGCTGTTGGGCACTAGTAAATTTCTATACCTTTTATTTTTATGTGCAGCCGTTATTTCTGGATTCCAGAAGGTTTGTCATGTATCTATTGATCTCAATTGGGTTTAGCGTACTTTCAAGTTTGGTATTTGTGGGGAGTTTCTGGGTGCTTTTTGAATCCTTCAGGCCTTATGCCATGCAGAAATTTGTTGAAGGAATAGGTGGTACTTTTTTGATCAGTCAGTGCGGAAGTTTGTTAAAGGGTTTTGTCAGCTGGAACAAGAGCTTGCACGAGAAGACGGAATTAGAAAACCGCTCATTAAAAAATGAGCTGTCCATGCTCAAAGCCCAGCTGAGCCCCCATTTCCTTTTCAATACGTTGAATAACATTGATACGTTGATCTACAAGTCTCAAGACGAAGCTTCTGCCATGTTAATCCGTCTTTCAGAATTGCTACGGTACATGCTTTATGATAGTGACACCAAAGAGGTGCCGATAGCGAATGAGTTGGAGTACCTTCAACAATTAACCGATCTACAAAAACTCAGATTTGAAGAGAACGAATTCATCGAGCTGACCATCACCAACCGAAACCCCGAATTCAGAATTGCTCCTTTACTTTTGCTGCCCTTTGTCGAAAACGCTTTTAAGTTTGTCTCTAACCCGGAGCAACTACCAGCAATTAAAATTGTGGTCGATATACGGGAAGATCGGGTTCATTTTCGGTGTGAAAACTACTTCAGTACACGTAATTCAAACACTAATGACCATACTGGTGGGATAGGATTGGTCAATGTAAGGAGAAGACTTGAATTAATGTATCCCAATCGGTTTGATTTAACCATTGAAAAAACGAGCAATCAATTCCTTGTAGACATGACTTTATTATCGACATGACGTTTAGTTGTATCATCATCGAAGATGAGCCTTTGGCGGCCGAAAAGCTCACTGGATTTATTGAAAAAATCCCCTTTCTAGCATTGAGCGCGAGCTTTAGAAATAGCCTGAAGGGGTTCCACTATTTGAAGGAACACTCAGTGGATTTGTTGTTTCTGGACATTCAAATGGATGGGCTTACGGGCATTGAGCTATTGGAGAGTTTGGACCGTAAACCGACAGTCATTTTAACCACTGCTTATCAGGAATATGCACTCAAAGGATACGAGCTGGATGTAAGCGACTATTTACTCAAGCCCTATTCCTTCGCTCGTTTTTTAAAAGCGGTCAACAAAGTACATGATGATTGGTCCAAAAGATTGCCTTCAGGTGACCACAAGAATATTTTTATAAAAACAGAATACCGAATTGAAAAAATAGCGGTTGACTCCATTTTGTACATAGAGGGAATGAGTGATTACCTGCGCATTCACCTGGCAGATGGCAATAAAATCATGTGCCTACAAAAATTCAGTGCTTTTGAAGAAGCGTTGCCTGGTCATCAGCTGATTCGTGTACATAAGTCGTTTATGGTGGCCATGGCCAAAATAGACGCCATCGAAAGGCTCAGGATCAGAATAGGTGATCAACTCATTCCTATTGGAAATACGTATAAAGAGCGTTTTTTTGAACTCATTCAAAAGAACGGACTGCTGTAGTCACTGCCTGCTGGTAAATATAATTTAATTGGCTTTGAATGAACGGCCAACCTCGCTCCTAATGAGATTGGCCATTTGTACTAATCCAACTCCTTGTACCGCTTTTTCTCGAGCAAGGCTGGGACATTTCCCAAATACATGCGATGCAGTCTCTTGACGGTTTTTAGGGGCTGACATGGATAGTAATCCAAGAGTCCGTCTGGAAGTGGCTTGATCAACGCTTTTGCCTCTTCCGCCGAACCGTGCAGCCAGGTTTCATCGTCTTTTTTGTTCACGATAAACATCATCCTGGATTCCGGAGTGTAAGGCTTTTCATTGTTGAGCCAGGCCATTTCTTTGTTAGCCGGTCCCGTTACTAACGTGATCGTATCGGTTTGTACTTCGTCTTTTGGATTGGTAAATGTCTGCCACAGTCCGCCGACCATAAAAGGCTCCTTCGTTTTTAGCTGGACATAAAAAGGAAACGTCATATCATCCTTTTTATATTCTGCAAAAAAACCATCCAGCATCACCAGGCACCTTCTGTTTTGTGCCGCATTCTTATAAATGCTCGTGTCTGTAAAGATCCGGTTATCCCGCGCAAGGAGCGTATTCATCGGCTTTCCTTTGATCTGTGGGGCATATTCAAAAGGCATAAATGCCCAATGAAGGTAATTAACGTTATCAGGATCTTCATTGAGAATCACCGGAAGATGCGGCTCGCTCATCCCTGAAACATGGTATGTGGGGATGCTGTCTTCTAGTGCATCTTCCCACATATCTGTGGTGCCATATCGCTTGGCATATTGCTTGGCATTTTTTGTAGAATGCGAAATATCATAACTCATGGCGTGAAAATAACGAAAACCGAGTTATAAACCAGATTTAGTCTGGATTACTGTGAATGGATGTTACCTGACGAACATTTTATTTGCTGATAATTAGGCCAAATATTACCTTAATGCTGTTATTGAGAACGTTAAATTTCATCGCCTTCAAAGCGAATTAATCCTAAGCTAAAAGTCTTTTAATGCAGCCTATCTTCTGGCTAAGGAGAAGGTTGGGCTGAGTTGGTCTTGCAGCCTTCAGCTTAGTTTTGCTAATTACCATTGATTAAATCAACTGCCCTCTCGACGGCCAGGTCTTTAGACCCAACAATAGTGGATGTCGGCGATAGGTATTGATCCGGACTAATTCCTATTCCTGCATGGTTTATGCCATCTACATCCAATAATTTCTCAAATGTGAAGGTGTATTGCCAGCCGTTGAGCATTTCTCTGCCCATGACCGAACCTTGTGTGTTGGCCGTGGTGTCCCCTAACACTGTTACCTGATGGAGCTGTCGTGCTCCAAGGACAAACCGCTCTCCAGCACTGATGGTGTATCTTCCAGTAAGGACAATCACCGGGTGCTGGTATGATAAATTCCTATCAGGATAGATATACCAGGTGTAAGGTGAGTCAAAACCATGAAGTGTTCTATTTTGAGTAGTGTGCCATACGGTCTTTTTGGAAGTCAACATGTTTAAAAGATGTTGAGCATTGTAAAGACTACCCCCATTGTTGATTCTTAGGTCAATGATCAGGCCCTTGGTTTTCTGGAACCGCCTCATCGCCTCAGAATAAATAGAATAGTTCGTGCCGGCATCTCCATTAAAATCTTCAAGCAACAGATACCCAATGCTGTCAGAAACAAATCCAGATAAAATGGAAGGGGTATGAACGGTTACTTTCTCTAAGTATGACTGTATAAGAAGCTCTTTATCAATGTTTTGAGTATAGTCAAGATAGTCAATTGTGTACATGCTTTGATTAGGAGCAATTAGCCAAACGTGTGGATCTTTGAAACTCCTGAGCAACTCACCAATGATTTCAAAATATTCCGATTCCGTTAACTGTTCGGAAATTCTGAAACGATATGCCTGTGAGAGGCTGTCCCAGTTAACATTTCGATCATAAACTGAAGCCGAGTACCTTTCTATGCTTTGACACAGATCGTCATATGCGGTTACTTTACTGTAAGGGTTCACCTCTTCGCAGCCCCATAGCGTTAACATCAAAATCAAAAGTGATAGTTTACAAAACATAAAAAGGGCACATTTAGGTGATAGACTTTTTCTGGACGTGTAATAGCATAGTAGTTGACCCCTGTTTGAAATTGAAGGGACACCTTTTCCCAGGGTTGGATATGGTACAACAACCGCAGCTCTATAGCCATCCAATCATTAAAAATGAGACTCCATGATCCTTCTTTCAACATCTCTGAATAATTTTCATGGTGAAAGTGATCCAAAAATGCTTCATCCAAGGTCAGTGAGGGTTTTCGATGGATAAAAGAAAAAATAGGTAACTCTAATTGGGGCAAGAGAAAAGAGTGCTCATTTATGGGTATTTTTCGCGCATAATTCAAATCAAAACCAGCCTGCAGCTCCCACCCAAATCCATCTAAGAAGGGGTACTCTCGATAAAACATATCGATACCCAATCCGCCTCCGATATAGTTTAAATTACCAATATTCTTGAGTATTTGGTAACCCACTGTAACCTTAGACCAGGTGACTAACTTCGTCTTGGCCTTGGATCTCAGTGGGTAGTTATTAGCAAGTATGGGCAGAATAACACTCACCTGAAACCGATTCATCCAGTTATCATCGAGAAATAGTCCATTCAGAGCAAGCGGCAATCCAAACCCTTCATAGGCCAGCGGCGAAGTAGCCATGTCTTTGTTTTTAATGAAGTCCACCCCACCTCCGATTCCTGCAGAATGCACCTCCTGAGACTGACTCAGTACAGACCTTCCTTCCAATAAACTAAAAAAAATAAGCACAACTTGAACGTACTTCATGCGCGTGTTACTCAAATTTGTTACTATGGATTGTTGATATTTATGGCATTGAACCACTAATTTATGCCGGTAAAGTCCCGAGTAAGGATTAGATCAATTTAATTAGCCTGAATGGTAGAGAAAAACAACCCGAACGGTTTGAGTATTTCCAGCTTTAAGTGGATCATTATTTGTCTCTTACTGCCACTTTATTCTCTTTTAGTTTGGTATTTAGGGAATATCAGCAATCCAAACCTCATGTGGAGTTGGATGAACTTTCTGATCAATATGGGGTATTGTGCCGTTGTAATTCTACTCATAAGCGGGTTCATAGATCTGGTGATGTGGCACTATACATTATCAAAAAACCACTCTAAATTAATGTTATCTCTTTTGGTAGGGTTAAGCGTTTATTTGTTATTACAAACCGCAATTCTCGTCTATGAGGGTGTTCACGACCAGATGACGTTAATTATTACGTACGCTCTTGGCTTTCTAGCTTCACTACTGTTTATTCTCATTCATTTTTTTTCCAATCATTACCAGGTGTTTCATTCTAATCAACCAAAGCCACTATCTGCGCTATTAAAAACAGTGCATAAAGGAAAGGCGATGCACGTATCGATCGATAGTATTTGTTACATCTCAATGGTGGAAAAAGTCATTTTTATTCATTTGATCGATGGTACTAAAGTGACCATTAATACATCATTAGGAAACTTAGAGCAGCAACTTCCTGCTGAATGTTTCTTCAGAGCCAATCGCTCCAGCATTGTCAATAAAGACTGCATCGACCGAAGCGTTCGACAACCAAATAACACGCTAAAGGTACATTTCAAAAATACCAGTCAAACGGTCATTGTCAGCCGTAGTAAGGTGGCTGAATTCAATGAATGGCTCCAGTAATATCAAGTCAGTTATATTAACTGATTCGACATGAATGAACATCCCAAAAGGTAATTGTCAATTTATTCCTCATTTGAACCATGCTCATGGATGAAGTAACTCTTCAAGCCATATTTCTTATAAACCACCACGGCAAGTGTTTCATATAAGTACAACACATCCACTGAGATCAATACGGTGATCAATATGAGTGTGGCATTGATCAGGTAGTGATGCATCTCGTAGAAATAGAACAAGATATAAATCAGTATCACGCTCGTAATGAACTGGATCAACTTGGCATACAAATGATACCATAGGTGCAATTTCACAAACAGGTACATGAACAGTACGACGTGGATGTAGCAGATGATGAAATCCAAAAAGAAAGCCAGCAGTTTAGGCATTACATCAATGTATTGCCGGTGCATGTACATGGTGAGGATATTGGCATGAATCGTCAAACCGTGCATATCAGGGATGCTCTTCCCTACCACTTCATGGTTTAAAGGCGTGTATTTGAAATCCTCCAGGTTGGAGGCGTCCCCCACAAAATTTCCCATGTAACCCAACAGCACAATCTTGTCTTTGACTGACAGTGGGTCAAACTCACCAAAGATGATTTGTTCGCCCTCATAGTCTATAAATTGCTTGTAAGTTCCATAATAATTGATGGTTTCGATCTCATTCCCTCTCATGGAGAGATCTTCGAAGGCACTGGAATCGTACATTTCCAGAATCTTGCTAGTAAAGGCTTCATCATAATAAATTCCATCGTCAAAAAAAGGCATGATCTCCCGAATGGTGGAAGCAAGCGAATCTCCAGCCACCAAATTGGCGTAAGCATAGTTGAGATCACCGAAGAAGGCATTGGACGTGAGGATGGTTGGTGGGTCTTCCTCTGCATGCAGAATACTGGTGACCACCACGTTTGGCCTGGACAGCTCTTCTTTTAAAAATTGATCAGATAGCGGATCTCGCTGCCCATAAAACATGATATCAACTCCGATAACGGCTGGATCTGCCTGCTGCAGACCATTGAGCGTAGCAGCTATTCCTGCCCGATCCAAATTACCAATATTCACCAACACAATTTCTGAATTGATCGGTTTGTCTTTTTCGGCTAGCTTGGAATAATAGATATCGGTGTATTTAAAATCCTTCATCAAGATTTTAATGGGATTGAGGAATTTGATATCGTAAGGAAAGGTTGAAAAAATGCCCAGAACAACGAATACCAGGATGGTGGCCAGTATGGATTCCAGAAACAGTTTAGCATTCAGCATAGGTGATCGAATTAGGGCATGAATTTAAGAAATTGAAGGCTCTGTTCTATTCCTTCTCAATTAATTTCTTTTAATTCAATCAGGTTACGAACTCATATCACTTTCTTCAGAGATAAAATGAATGATCAGATAGTTGAGTAGAAGTAAATTGACTTTAAAAATTACCAATTTAGCGTTCTTCACTTGGTTGGTGATGACGTATGTTTGTGACGAGTCAAAATGACTTTGTTCCTGAACGCCTATATGGAATAGCACCTATGATTCAAAGAGAACAAAAGGAACCTAAACCAGTTCATTCTGCATAATCCATGGATTCATTAACACAAATTGTACTCGGTGCAGCCGTCGGTGAGGTGGTGCTAGGCAGAAAGGTAGGCAACAAGGCGATGCTCTATGGTGCCATTGCAGGAACTATTCCTGACCTGGATGTTCTGTCCTCACATTTCTTGGACACCTCTCGCTCTTTGGAGTTTCACCGGGGGTTTACGCACTCTATTGTTTTCTCTGTTCTGTTCGCTCCCATCTTTGCCTGGATTGTTACGCACTATGAACGTCACAAGGAATGGCACCACTGGATGTGGCTATTCTTTTGGGCCTTTGTAACCCATCCGATATTGGATGCACATACGACCTGGGGCACACAGTTATTTTGGCCACTGGATATTCGTCTGGCATTCAAAACGATCTTTGTCATTGATCCGCTGTACACCTTACCCTTTTTGATTTGCCTGATTCTGGCCATGGTTCACAAACGGACCGATCCAAAACGTCAGCGCTATAATCGACTTGGCTTGTGGTTGAGTACCAGTTATCTGGTGTTGACGATGGCACTAAAAGGATTTACCTATTATCAGTTCACAAAAGCCCTGGAAAACCGACAAATTGTTTATCAGGACATGATTACCCGTCCGGCGGCTTTCAACACCATCTTGTGGAATGCCAATGTTGAAACAAAAGATGCCTATTTGTTGGCTGACTACTCGCTTTTTGATGAGTTGCCTATCTCCTTTCAGAAGTATCCAAAAAATCATCATTTACTGGGTGATTTAAAAGACAATGAACGCATTCAGCGGATGATCAAAATATCCAAAGGTTGGTACCTAATTACCAAAGAAGACAATCGGCTCTATTTCAATGACTTAAGATTTGGTCTGATGTCTTTTGAACCCGGCTCCACAGACTTTGTCTTCAAGTACCTGATCACCCAGAGCGATAATGGACAGGTGACTTTAACTGAGGTTGAAAAGAACCCCGCCGACGGCAGGAAACTGTTAAGCGATTTGTGGGCAAGGGTAAAGGGAAATTGAAATAAGCTTTCGAACAAAAATTAAGTTAAACTAGCAGATCGATTAAAGGACCTTAAACGGCTGTTACAATAACGTTTACATTTGCTGTACAAGCAATTCGCTTTTTTTTAAAGAACTTTATAAGAATTGATAAACTAAAGTGCTCTGACCTATTATGAACCTATCATTCAGCAAGCTTTTCTATTCATTGGCCTCCATGGCTCTCCTGATCGCTCTTCTGTACCTGGGAAAGAGTCTTTTCATCCCGATGGCCTTTGCCATGATCTTTGCATTTATCCTATACCCCATTGTGAAGTGGTTGCAAAAAAAAGGGTTCAATCAAGTCCTCGCTATAGCAAGTCCGATGGTAAGTGTAGTGGTCCTCATTCTGGGTGTCATTGTTCTGTTTTCTTCACAGATCGTTAAGATTGCCAGTGAATATGACAACTTCCTATCCAAATTGCGAACTACCTGGGAATCATCTCTGAGTTATATCAACAATAAGATAGGGATCATTCCTGATCTGGAATCCAAAAACTTGCTAGATCAGGTGTCTAATTATTTTGCTGATAGTGGATTTGTAATTATATCAGACACCATCGCGTTTACTAGTTCATTTTTCTCTTATTTGCTACTGTCACTTATCCTGACATTCCTATTCCTTTTTTACCATGCTCACCTGACCCGTTCATTGGCACTTGTGGCCACAGAAGAAAAGCGCAAGGGGTTTATTCAAATGCTCAAAAATGTACAGCAAGTTGGTCAGAAGTACTTCACGGGTATGGGCTTGTTGATTTTGGTGTTGAGCTTATTAAATAGCATCGGTTTGTTGGTTGTTGGCATTGATTACCCGTTCTTTTTTGGTTTTCTGGCTGGTATCCTGGCATTTATTCCTTATGTCGGCACCATAGTAGGTGGACTCCTCCCAACCTTGTATGCTTTCGTTACTTATGACAGCTACTGGTACCCTCTTGGAGTCATATTTGTTTTTTGGGTAGTCCAGTTTCTGGAAGGAAATTTTCTAAGTCCCAAAATTGTGGGTGGTCATATGCACATCAATGCGCTGGTTTCCATCCTATCGTTGATTGCTGGAGGGATGATTTGGGGCTTGCCGGGTATGATTTTATTCTTACCGATGACAGCCATGCTGAAAGTAGTTTTTGATTATTACGAAAACCTTAAGCCTGTAGCTGCATTAATGGGTGAGCGACCGGAAACCAGTAAGGAAAACAAATTGATTGCCAAACTAAATAAACTGTTTCAGAAGTAACTATTAGGCTATCCCGACTTCAAGGTAACATGAAACACCACAAGTTAGATTACAACAACAGTACAGGAATCTGCAAGTGGTGTGCCAGTTTTTCTGTTTTCATTTGATGAAAGATTCGATCCCAAAATGATCGTTCTCCTGCTACGATGGCCAGAACATCCGGTTGCTTTTCGTTGACATAGCTAGTGATACCTTCATACACATCCTTATGTACGATCGCTTTGTGGTCATGGTCAAGATCAATCAATTGCTGATGAACAGCTGTGTTTTTCATTCGCTCTTTTATTTGCTTCTCAGAACCTTTATCAGCTACTGAAACCACCTCTAGAGAGCTGCCATTTAGTGTTGTCCAGCGTTTTAAGAAATCCAGACTTCTAGTCGGCCATTCATCGGTAGTTACGTCCAGTCCAAAGGACAAATTGCTGATAGGCTTTGTTGAAGCCTCTTTTGGAACCGCCAATACCGGCACGGAAGTTTTAGAAACTACTTCTATGGTGTTGGTGCCTACAACCATACGTTCAAACGCATTCTTTTCTCTTGTTCCCATCACAACCAGGTCCGGAGACTCCTTTTCCATAAGATTTTCGATGACGAGAGACAAAGTACATATCTCAAAATACTGAGCTGTCAGGTTGATATGCTGCTTTAGCTCTTCCGCAAGTTCATCAAATTTAGCTTTGAGTTGCTTTTGTAGTTCCTGATCTTCAATAACTGGAACAGCTGGATTTTGTGGTTCTACGCTATCGGTGGTCATGGGGTAAGGTGCTAAGGTCTGATAACCATGAACTATGACAAATGATGTGCTATCTGAGCTCCAGTTCTTCGTCAATGATTTAATGTAATCTATGGCGTGATATGATGCTTATGTAAAATCAGTTGTTAAAAGAATCTTCATGTTTTTCGATTTTTAATGAGTTCTTAATGCTTTAATTAAATCCTCTTTACTTATGGTGGACCTTCCAGAAATACCCACTTTTTTCGCCTGTAAGTAGACTTCTTCTTTGGTTTGGTCTTCATATGGAGGCTTCTTCCCTCCTTTCTTTCCACTATTCGGCGTATTCGCGATTCGAGCAGCTTTTTCCTTGCTCATGCCTTTGTCACGAAGTGCTTCATATTGTTCTTCGTTTTTGATTTGAGGTATTGTGGATGATTGTTGTTTTGCGATCATTGTAATGTCACTTTTTAGTAAAGAAACTATGCGTTAATCAACTCGGCGTAGCAGACCGACAGGTCTAATCAAATGATGCGTTTTCGAAGTGCCTTTTTCTCGCCGTGCTTCTTTTTTTCATCCAATCGTTTCTTACGTGCCGATTTGGATGGTTTGGTTGCTACTCGTCTTTTCTTGGTTACGAAACCTTTAGCCAGCAACCGATCAAGTTTTTTGAAGGCGATGGTTTTATTTTTGAGTTGTGACCTTTGGCTATCCACAGAAATCAACAATTCTCCTGAATTGGTAAGACGCGCCGAATTAGCTTCCTGGATTGCGGATTTTTGCTGGTCGGATAGTGAATTGGATGAATTCACATTCCATCGAAGGATTACTTTGGTCTCAACCTTATTTGCATGCTGACCACCAGGTCCACCGCTTCTTGCCGTCGACACCTCTACTTCTTGTCGAATATCGCTTACCTTGATTTGCTTCAATCGCATATAGATTTACAACAAGCAGCTATACTCATTGTTTTATCATGGCCATCTCCCCCAAGGACAAACAAAATGATCATGAGGCCACATACTTATCAGCAATGAATAGGATTCTTGATAAGGATGATTGTCGTTTAAGATTTATAGTTGAATACTAAAACGAACTGCGGTCATAGCAGTAGCGTAAATAACCCAATGAGGTGCTAGTTAGTACCCTAGCACCCACACATCGTCTCCATAGGTTGTAAACTTAGACAGTGCAGCCTCTCCTGCTTCGCGGCTAGCATAATCTGCCACAGCTACACGAAAATATACTAGTTTGCCTGTGTCATGCTCAAGTATCTTAACGGCATTGCCTTCGCTTGCTAGTTTATTGGCATAATCCAGCGCCAGGTCATCATCGATACTGCTAGACACAATTACGTAATACCGCCCAGTCGTTGAATCTAGCCGCTCCACTATACCTGCAGCACGTCTCGCTTCTAACTCGGCGATCTCATCTAGTTTGGTATTGACGATTTTTAATTGATCCTTCGGGTATTTCTGACTAGGAAATAGTGATGAAGCCTCGCTGTATAACGAACGCGCACTTTGCCAATCGCCATTTTCGAAAGCTATATCCGCATCATCGATGAGCTTTTTATACGTTGCTTCGTTTTTAGCAGCCTGTTCTTCTGCTTTTTTAGCCTCTTCCTCTTTGGCTAGTTTTTCCAGTCGGGCTTTTTCTATCGCTTGCTGTTTGGGTTGATAGACAAACCCATACCATCCGGCCACTCCGGCAGCTACCAATAAAACGACGAGAACACTTATTCCAACTATACGAAGACCGCTGTTTTCACTCATTTGCTGTTTCTATTTAGAAATTAAAGTTAACTAAATGAAGAAGGATTCCTAAATCTAACCAATTAGTGGTGAATTAATCAATTAAAAAGACTTGACACATTACGCGTTTGGAGCACTTGCCCAGCCTTGGTCTGTCACTTTTAACGTACACATTTTGCGGTGTCTGTATACTGATTTCATCCGTTCCCATGTCCAGAGTCCGGTTCGCTCCCACCAATTAACAGGAGGTGATGGGAAATCCCTAAGGTTTCCGATTCCTCTAAAGCCAACACCATTAAGTTGATAACTAGAGTTTGATTCAAGCGTAAGTACATGATCTGTAGTCTCATGGTAAGCCAAAATGATGAAGGTATGACCACCATTCCATTGTTTACGCCAACCCTGAACAACAGACCATGGATGTGGAAGCTGATCAGGATTGTTTACTGGCATACCAATGCCTGATTCAACAAGACATGTAATCGGTGAAAAGTAATCATCATTTGAATAGATCATCATTTGAGCATGTTTCTGTTTACTCCATTTGTAACCAATGGAGTTCTCCCAGGCTTTAGCGATCAATGCTTCTACGAATGTGCAGCAGTTGTTTTGCTGAGGTGGTGCTTGAGGTGCTTTAAAACCGGTAATCTCGAAGGGATATCTGGCCTGATCCAGGTCATAGGTAAAGGGGTAAAAGTTTGCTGCAAGATCAGTTAAAGCCGATTCTGGAATAGCCATTTCATCCTGACTGAAATCTTCCAAAACTGGTAAAGTGGATTCTTCACTGACTATTTCCGCATACTGCTGTCCCTTCCACCGCGTGCAAATCCAGGTATCTTCATCACCCAGATAAGGTACTTCTAATAACACATAATCAGTGTCCTGACTAGGAAAGTTCATTTGCTGTTTCAATATCCGGTATTTACCAGGTTGCACTTTTCCTTCAATGGTAGAAGTGGTGTCCGGTTGCTCAAACCCTCGAAGAGCTGTAGAAAGTTTGGCGTATTGAGTCGTAGGCATGGCGTTGACAAAATGATTTAACCATTAAGTTAGGAACTATCGTTTGCTATTCAAATACCCGTTTTTGGGTATTTAACAACTAACTGCTCCATGGAGAGGTAAATCAAAGCCCATAATTCTGCTTTTGGTTTGTCCTTTAAAAAGCTTCACCAATGAAAAAGTAATACCCTGGTCCATCTTCAGAAAAGGCTACATCAAAACGTGTAAAGATGTCTTTGTCACGAAATAGTAAGAAGCGGACTCCAGCTCCACCTGTTACTTTCAAGTGGCTGAAATCGAGTTCAGTGATCCCATTACCGACAGTGCCTATTCCAAGAAAAGTGGCAGCTCCCCACCGGCGGCTAAATGAAAATGGTAAGAATCGGTATTCTGTTTGAGCGGCTAATAGGGTATTATCCCGGTACCGACCAGTATAATAACCTCGCATTAAACTTTCTCCGCCCAAAAGCGATAATTGATTGAATGGAACAGTTCCATTAACATTGTTAAAAAAGAGCTGAGATGCCAGCACCTGATTTCTAGTAGTCGGAATATAATAGCGTGCATCCAGAAAATAGGAAGTGAATTCGTAACTACTCCCCCACGCTTCATCATACCTGAGAAACCCCGTTTCTCCGAAAAAGCCTTCGCGGACATTAAGTACATTGTGACGGTTGTCAAATACCAACCCCAACCCAAGCCCAAGATTGGTAAACGGACTGGTGCCAACAGGCTGGTTATAAGAACCATCCGTGAGTTGTGACACTTCTACATTGGTTAATCGCTGTAAATCGGTCTCCAGGCCCAGGTATAGACTTCCTTTTACCTTTCGCAATATTCGTTCGCGGATGGCGATGCTTCCTGCGTCGATTTGTGCGAGCTCTTCACCGCTAACATCAGGGCCAATGCCGTAGTAAAGGAGCGGAAACTGCTGCCAGCGGACTTTACCCAAAAAAAACCACTTGCTTTCATTACCGTAAAGGGCATGATCCAACCACAAACCATACTGCTGTTCCTGTGTGATAAACGTAAAGAGATTTAATTCACTTAAGCGGTTGCTCGTATCTTGATTGGCATAGTAGACATACAAAGCACTCAAGCCAAACTCCCATTTGGTTTCTGGTGAATAGGCAATCGTGGGATATGCCAGAAACTTTGGTTTTTCGATGTTGGTCGTGTCATTAAACATGGCATTCCACACCCTACCAATAAACCCAGCCTTTTGAGCCTGCACCATTGGAGATATGGCCAACATGCCCACTAATAATAACCCTTTTATTCGGTGTGAATTCAGGTAGGTCATTGCTTGATCCGTGATTTGGTATGATATTGGAACGAAATCGATCTACTCTTAGTCTGATCCAGGAAAATAGATTATGAGGACATTCCAATAGCAGAAGAATACGTTTCAAGAGTCATTTTGGTTGTCCTCTTTTTTAGGTCTTCTACCTCGCAAGTGGATGATTAACCCATCGAGGAAGTTTCTCACGATCTGATCGCCTGCGTGGACATATTTGGGGTGTCGTTCATCTCTAAACATGTCTCCAAGAGCACCTTTGGTAATGTTAAAGTCAACCAATTTCAGTATTTCGATGATGTTTTCATCCCGAAGTTTGTGGGCTACTCGCAGTTTTTTGAGAATGTCGTTATTTGAGAGCATGTTGTGTATTCTTATTCTAAACCCCAAAGATAATTAAGCTCCTTTTAATTTGATCATCTGGTTCCAATTAGACAGACCAGTTGTTATTTTAATATTTACTCGAATAACTGGGTTTCATATTAATCTGGTAGGTGATATCATCAGCAAGTAACATCACCTCAGTTCCTGAACAGTTTGGCAACTACACTGGATTTACAAAGACCTGATAAACACCAACTATTAGAAGAATGATGCGGGCTTCGTTTGAGAACAACCCCCATCATTTACCTTCAAATTATTGATTCTCTTTGGTTCTTAGTTGTTTATAGACATAAACTTCTCCAGTGATTGTTTTAAGGTAAACTCTACTCGACGTTCGGTTTTATGACCATTAAAATCACAGGAGGAACCTAATCGACAAACATCATTTGACCTTTCCCCTATGGCAATGGTTCGTATTCGGTTTTCGTCGATTCCACTTACAACCAATAATTCTTTGACCCTGTCAGCTCTTTGTTGTGCCAATTGTTTATTGTAATGGTCGGGCCCATGGCAATCCGTAAAACTGCTAATTTCCAATTCCAAATGACCGTAAGTCATCAATAAATCCACCAATACTAATAACTTCTGCTCCCCATCTATTGGGTCTGATTCATCGAAGGGAAAATAAAGATTTTCAACAACGTAATCATTAGCCAAGTCTTCATCAAGTGTATCCGCTTTGCCTATTACACCTGATGTGACTAGATAGTTAATAGGTTCTTGGTTTAGTATCTTTATGCCCGTGTAAAGAGATACTACCTTCGGTTTCATAGGTAACTCTACGACTAGATCATCTGAGGCCTCAGATATCTTAATCTCCTGTTTTGTAAGCTGATACCCTTCTTTTAAACCGGAAATCATGTAGGTATCACTCTTCACTCCTTCAAAGACAATATCTCCATTATTAATCCTAGAAGGCACTTCTTCAGACGTCCTCGTATTAATCACCTTGACTGTGCCGACAATTGCCTTTGAAGTCTGTATATCAATTAATTTTGTCCTGATAAGCAACTTTTGTATTTTGAATGTATACAAATCATCACTTCCGATACCTCCATCTCTGTTACTGGAAATAAACCCATCTTTACCACTTTCATTCAGAATGAATGCGAAATCATCTTTTGATGAATTCATCGGAAATCCCAAATTGTACGTTTCACTTTCAGAGTTTAACACAATTCGGTAGATATCAAGGCCTCCAAGTCCTCCAAAGCCATTGCTTGAAAAGTACAGAGTATTGGTTGTTGGGTCGATAAATGGAAATAACTCGTCACCTGCGGTATTGATCTTTTCTCCCAAATTTTCAGGTTCTGACCAGTCTGATCCATCATAGGCCGACCGATAGATATCTGTACCTCCTTTGCCTCCTGGCTTATTGCTCACAAAATAAAGCAATTGACGTTCTTGATCATAAGATGGATGTGCTACAGAATAATTACGATTATTAAATGGCAAAGGATCGCCCTGATCCCATCCATTATCATTTTTAATGTATCGATTGATCATTAACGTATTCTCTTTCCCTCGATCTGCATTTTTTACTGACTGAGGGTAATTCTCTGTTATCAGTAATTCCTCAGTATCTGCTATATAATGAAAGGGCCCCTGATTCAAAGCGTCATTTGTCTCTATAAAAGGAAGTATGGTATCGGGTTGGCAAATGTATAAATCAAGAAAATTGGATTCATCTCGTGCATCTATTAAGGTAAAGGCGTTTTTTTTAAACCCTCTGGAGGAAATGAAAACCAACTGATCCGCTATGGTGGAGGCAAAAAAGTCACTCTTTTCAGAGTTAAAATCAACAGGACCAACCGAGTAGGCCAAAGAATCTGAATAGTAGTTCTCAACGCTGTTGTATCCTTTTTTTCTATCTGCTACTATACCTGGCTCATCATCCAAAGTGGACATGATTGCCTGAGCACGATCATATTTTTGGTTGGCCGCCAACACTTCGGCATAGTTGTACAGTGTCTCTTTGGACGAGTTTCGATCAACCACCAAACTGTAGAAATACTCAGCTGTAGTGAAATCATGTAGTTGGCGGTTAACTTCTGCGAGACGAATTATGTAATCCAGGCTATCACCGTTTTTCTTACTAAAACCCTTTTTGTAAGCTTTTAAAGCCTTGGTAAAAGCTTTGTTTTCATAGAAGTAATCGCCCTTTTTCAGGTAATTGAGTTGGCCATCCATTAGAGGCAAATCCTGTGCGTTTACGGAATGAAACACACCTAAAAATACGAATGATAAGAATATAAAAAATTTCATAATGATTTAGAAATATCTTGGTGTAACAACTTTCTCTTGGAACCACTTAAACTGATAATTTAATAGCAACTCATGTGATGAGGCAGGCATTTCGCTCAGGGTCTGGTCAATTACATAATCGTAAGCATAACCGACTCTGAATTGTTGATTAATGTTCAACTCCATTAAAAAGTTAATGGACTCTGGGGGTCTTAAGGACACACCCAGCCAAAGGATCTCATTGATCAGAACATTCATGTTATAATCAACTGAAATAGGAGCTCCATCTACTACTTTTAGTAAGACATTTGGCTTTAATTTTATGTTAGAAGAAAGTGCAAAGACGGCTCCTGATGTGACGAAATAATGGCGAGATTGGGTATGTATGTTTTCTCCACTTATTTCAATGTTGTTTTTGAGAAGCAAAGGAGCTGATAGACCTGCATAAAAGATGGGATTGTGATAAAACAATCCAGCACCAAAGTTGGGTTTCATGTTGGAAGTGTTCTCGCTAAAACTCTCATCCGGATTGATAGTATACAAAGAAGCCAGATCAGTTTTAAAATTTTGAAAACCTCCCTGAAGTCCCATACTAAGCACACCATTTCCCAGTCCAACTTTGTATGAATAGCCAAAAAGCACACTGGTGGTTTGAGTGGCTGCAATTTCATCTCGAATAAATTGTGCGCCTAATCCAATATTTTTATTAGGGACATCTGTATGCATGGCCAATGTTTGGGTATTGGGAGCTCCTTCCAATCCAGCCCATTGCCAGCGCGACAGGGCTACAATATCTAAGCCATTGTGACTTCCTATGTATCCTGGATTGATTGACATTCCATTGAACATGTATTGCGTATAAGATGCTTGCTGTTGACCAACTACCGCTAGACAAACAGTGAGCGACATCCATATGATAAGGATAAACTTTTTCATTTTACTATACTTTTTAGGCTATCGATTAATAATAACAAACCCTGATTTTGAGCTCATTTTGCTGTTTTTAAATTTGATGATATAGAAATAGGTCCCATCAGGCAAGCCGTTCTTCCCTATAACATTTGCAACATTTGACCTGCTGTCCCATGCATTGCGGCTATTGTCGTAACCGGCTGTCTCCCAAACCACCTTTCCGTACCGGTTGTAAATAATAACCGTGTTATTGGGGTGATCTTCAATGCCCGGGATAACCCACTGATCATTCACTCCATCGCCATTCGGACTAAATCCTTCAGGTATTTCCTTTTCTGCTTCTTTGATTACCTGATCCCATACAGGTTCGGCCGTGTTTCCAGCAAGGTCTGTGAGAGTCAGATTAAGTTCGATCACACCGGAAGGGAATGCAGAAAGATCAACTCCTGAAACCGTAAAATCCGTATTATCCATTATCCCTTTACCTGAGACGATTGCAGAAGTTTCTGACGAAGTAAACTCATAGGTGAATGTAGCTCCTGAAACTCCGTTTGAAATTTCAAACGAAATGCTACCTTCATTCAGTGAGTTAATTGCCATAGGAACAATGGCTACACTGTGTTCTTGCGGTGGCGTAATGTCCAACTCCCAGGATATGGTTTGCTCCTCATTTCCATTGCCTGCCCGATCAAAAGCCACTCCTTCTGGTATGGTTACCTCAATCAAACCTTCCGTTCCTGAAAAATTGAGCTGATAGGCCGCCTGTGTTCCCTGGAACGATTCGATCGTGCCTTTGTTAATTACCAGATCTGCAGCTTCAAAATCGATGACTGGCTCAGAAAAATCTAGCAGAACAATCGCATTTACCGAATTGGTTAGGTCAGCTACATTCTTTCTGAGCGTGACCACAGGCTGGGTAATATCATAGTAGAATCCTATATCATTGGAAGCCATGTTTCCGTTTCCAGCAGCATCTTCTGCGCTATTTGCTCCAATCGAAACACGTACATTCCCTTCAGCTAGTGCCTGCACATAGAAGGTGAATAACCTATTGTCTGTAGTACTCAAATCTGAAGCAATCGCGTTTGACAAGTTCAGATCATTTAGTTCGAACCCTGTAACCGACTCATTAAATGTGACAGTTACAACTACTGAAGCTGAGTTAGTTACCTCTGGAGTCATGCTTGTAAGAGTTACACTTGGAGATGTGGAATCTCCGATTTTAACAGACACCACTGCCTTATCACTGGTATGAGCACCATCTCCCACGGTAAGGGTGAGGTTATAAATTGGATGGTTGTCAAAATCAAGTGTAGAATTACTCGATAGAATTAACTCACCGGTAGATTCATCGATAATAAAAGCGTTCCCAATATTCCCTTCGATAATGTTCCATTCACCATATATGGTGTTAGCATCTTTATCTGTAGCGAATATCTGACCGATTACTGTACCATCTGCAGTAAATTCGTCCAGACTAAATGACTGCCCTTCAATTATTTGTGGCGCATTGTCGTTCAAGTCATTTACTCGAATCTTCACAAATTCCACTGCTGACGAATTACTACCGTCACTTACCTTTAATTCCAGATCAAGTGATTCATCACTTTCAAAGTCCAGGTCACCCGGATCAGCAACTGTAAGTTCTCCGGTCGCGGTATTGATGATAAAAGCATGTATCCCGTTATTGTTTAAATCAATGTTGTGCACAATCATCCAGGATTGTAGCACATCATCGTCTGGATCCGAACCCTCTACCATGCCTATTGTAGTTCCATAGCCACTATTTTCATCAATGCTGAATAATTGACCTGCGGTAACGACAGGCGCCTGGTCATCATTTTTTATTGTTAAGGTTGCCTCATCTGTGAGGTTTATTGTAAAGCTTGTCGCGCTCAGATTAGAAAGTCCGATCGTTACAGTTTCATCAGATTCGACTACCCCATCAGCTTCCGGGAAAACAAGGAACGTCTGCGTTTCTCCTTCATTTCCTGCGAACGTCAGGGTGTAACCACTTACCGCGGTGTAGTCATCGTTACCTGTGGTAG
>JAMWZA010000086.1 GCA_024305105.1 Marinoscillum sp. | reverse complement strand
ACAGCAAATGGATTGCCCTTCTGAGGAACAAATGATTCGGATGAAATTGGATGGAATAAACGAAATCAAACAACTTGAATTTGAGATACCTCAAAGGAAACTAACCATATTTCACATTGGCAATACTACGGAAATTGAAAGGATATTAGCAGAACTAAAATTAGGTTCAAAACTAATATCAAACACACAATCACAGGTAGTAATTGATGTAGAATCAGACCCAAGCAACCAACGAAAAATCCTTTGGGCTGTTCTTATCATCAATTTTGTCTTTTTTGTTCTTGAAATGCTATTCGGCTTGATTTCTAAATCTATGGGGTTGGTGGCAGATTCTTTGGATATGCTAGCAGATTCGTTAGTGTATGCATTAAGCTTACTGGCAGTAGGTCAAACATTAATTCGTAAAAAGAAAGTAGCTAAACTAAGTGGGTACTTTCAAATGTCATTAGCTCTATTTGGTTTATTGGAAGTCATTAGACGTTTTGTAGGATCTGATGGCATACCGATTTTTCAAAACATGATTATCATATCCTTTTTAGCTCTTTTGGCAAATTCCGTTTCACTTTACCTGATTCAAAAGGCGAAGAGCAAAGAAGCACACATGCAAGCTTCTGCAATTTTTACTTCCAATGATATTATCATCAATTTAGGTGTAATTTTGGCTGGAGGCTTAGTCTACTATTTTGAAAGTAAAATACCTGACTTAGTTATTGGTTCTGTTGTTTTCATTATTGTATTTAGAGGAGCAACAAGGATTTTAAGATTAGCGAAATAACCCCACCCTCACCCATGTGCTTCCAGTAGGTTCATTGCATTCGTTCGTACCTCACTCTTTACATTCACCCACTTCCTGCACCACACAGCAAGAGCACTCCTTCATTCCTTTCCGTTGCACTCCAATCCATTCAGTCATACACTTGCTTTTCCCAACGCACACCCCAACGCAGGTAAAGCGGTGTTCGTCAATCGTTCCGTTTTGTTCCGCAAAAACATATCTGCAAGGGTAAAATGTACTCCCTTCGGTCGCCCTTGCATATACCGTTCACTTACCAGGTGGTTTGTGCTCCAGTAGGTGCTCACCACCTGCCGTTCACTTGTTTTGCTTCACACACTACTCTCAATCCTCACTTGCAGCTACTTCATCCCCCCAAACCCCAATAAGGTGTTCGCTGTACTCACAGAAGAATTAAATTGGGGGTCTGTCGCTGCATGTGTTTTTGCTCGCCTGCGGGTCGCTGCGGGCTAATCGGGCTGTCATGCTTTTTGCAGTTAATCCAGTGCCTACAGTAGCTTCATTTCAGTCTCTCGTTCCTCTTTCCTTGCATTCAGCCACTTTCAGCACCCCACACAAGAGTAGCTCATTCATTTCACTCAACGAGCCGACACAGTTCCATTTCGCAATCCGTCTGTTATGCCTTCAATTAGTATTTGGTGAATTGATTAAAATGTCAAATACTCCAACCCTAATAACAGCCAGTAATTGCTCCATTCCACCCAACAAATCGTTCCGTTCCGTTCAATCGCTACCCTTGCCTTTCCCGACCCTAATGCAAAAAATCACGCCAGCCCTGCCGTAAACGGTAGCTGTCTGCCGCCCTCATTCTTCGGGCTTTTGCAGCCACCACCCTTGCTCCACTCGCAGGCGGCTCGCATAAATGGCTACGCCTTAGTTTACCTGCGTTCACACAGCAATTACATTTAAGCATGTCAATGACTCTTGTATTTAAGTATTTGCTTAAACATTAAACTAAATTTCTTTTCTTTGCGTTTATTTAAGTAATCACTTAAATACGATTCATTATGACCAAAACATGTATTAGAGTTTATGCTGATGAAAAACAGATCAAGCAGTGTAAGCAAGACATTGAAAAAGTAGGTGATGCAGTAAACCGAATAGCAAGGGCACTTAACCTTGCTGGCAATGAGGTACGACTAAAAATTCTGTTTCTATTGGACAAGGAATCCAAAATGTGTCCATGTGATCTAAGTGATATTCTGGGCATGACAGTTCCTGCCATTTCTCAGCATTTGAGAAAGCTAAAAGATGCGGGACTGGTTGAAACAAACAAAGTAGGACAAACAATATTCTACTCTATTTCCGAATCAAACGACCTCATACTGAATCCAATATTAGGGTTATTAACACCAGAAAAAGAATCAACAATATGACGAATAAGAAATCAAGCTCATTAGTAATGACAAGTGTACTGACCGCTATTAGTGCATCACTTTGTTGCATTACCCCAGTGTTGGCACTACTTGCAGGATCAAGCGGAGTAGCCGCAACATTTTCTTGGTTAGAACCTTTTCGACCTTGGTTGATTGGAATAACTGTAGTCGTTTTAGCTTTTGCATGGTATCAGAAATTGAGACCAAGAACTGAGGAAGAAATTGCTTGTAATTGTGATGAGGACAAACCTTCTTTTTGGCATTCAAAGAAATTCCTTGGTATAGTGACGGTATTTGCAGCGATCATGCTTGCATTCCCTTATTACTCGGATGCCTTTTACCCTGAAACCAAACTATCAGTATCAGATAATGTCAATCTCGAATCAACCTACGAAATCAAAATTACTGGAATGACCTGCACGGGATGTGAAGAACATGTGAAACTTGAAATTGGAAAACTACCTGGCATTTCTGGTTTAGAGGTTTCTTATGAAAAAGCGAATGCAGTGGTAACTTTTGATGAATCTAAAACAGACATTGAGAAAGTAAAATCGGCTGTTGACAAAACAGGTTACAAAGTAGAATCAGTAAACAAATCAAAATGAGTGAAGTAGTTCTTAAATCAACAATTACTTGTCCTAAGTGTGGACATCAAAAAGAAGAAACCATGCCAACAGATGCATGTCAGTATTTCTATGAATGCGAAAACTGTAAAGAAGTACTTAAACCCATACAAGGTGATTGTTGCGTTTATTGCTCTTATGGTACAGTAGCTTGCCCACCAATCCAAGAAGGTGGTAAAAGTTCATGTTGTGGGTAAATCAGACAATCAAAATAACGAGAGCAGCAAAGTTAGGTGGGTTCGCACATGCCCACCGCACAACCGGATTGCCAAGGTCAAGCCCTACGGGTTTTGATAAAAATCTCCACCCTACGGGTAGTATTTTTCCCAAAAACCTTGTCAACCGTGCCACACCCACCTTTTCAAGAGCTTTCTCTTTTCTTTTTTTCCCTTTTTTCTTTTCTCTTTTGAAAATGTCTGTGCGAAGCGCAGCGAGCATAATTCTAATGGCTTGCTATATGAAATCGTTTCGCTTGAAAACACACAGACTAGGAACCACCTACAACAAACCCCATTTCTTTATCCTGAATAAAGGATTGAACAGTGGAAAACCTCTTTGCACACCTTGCCCGAATTGCTTTGTATGTCTTTTGGAAAATGAGGCAGATAGAGAGTTTCTGTATTGGCTATGCTTCGGACTGTGGAGGTCTAAGTCATTCCATTTCTATTTGAAAGGCTCGGTGATTCCATTCATAACTATTGACGAGATCCGAAAGGTTATAAGAGAAAGTGAAGTCAAAGCAAGCACCAAAGAGAAGGCATTTGAAAAGTCGATTCAGGCACTAAAACTATTGGATGTCAACGAGCAAAAAATCAAGCTCACCTTAAAAATGATAGATACTGCCAGGCAGTCAATATTCCACAACCTAATGAAGGAAACAGGGGCAGGATAGCTTCTTGATCTGACAAAAGAACAGGGCAACAAAGGCAAAATAAAGCACACCAAAGCAACAGCACCTAAGAATGAATCTTCGCCTGTTTCTTGTAGTATTTTAGATGGTGAAGGGCAAATCCATGGTAAGTCCGTGTCAAGTCCAAGCAAATGTTTAACCCTTAAAAAATCGTAAAAAGATGGGAAAAATTAATCAAGGTATTCTCGGTGGTGTCTCAGGGCAGGTTGGGAATGTAATCGGTGGAACTTGGAAGGGCATCGATTACCTAAGAATCAAACCTTCCAGTGTAGCGAACCCAAGAACTGAAGGTCAGGTTGACCAGCGTTCTAAGTTCTCAACTGTATTGAAGTTCTTGCAGCCAATGACAGACTTCCTTAGAGTTGGTTTTAAGCAGTATGCCAACAAGATGACGCAATTCAATGCGGCCATGTCATACAACCTGAACAATGCCATTACAGGAGCTTACCCCAACTTCATGGTAGACTATGCAAGTGCATTGGTCTCAAGAGGAAACCTGACTGGTGCTGCGAATGGTGCAGCTTCTTCTCCAAGTGCTGGAAACGTAGAAGCGACCTGGACAGACAATTCAGGAAGTGGTAGTGCCTTAGCAACGGACAAAGCTCTGATTGCTCTTTTGAATACCACAAGAGGTGAGGCAGTTTTCACAACTGCGGGACCAGCAAGATCAGTTGGTACAGCAACCATTCCAGTGCCTTCTGAATACTCAGGAGAAGACGTTGAAGTCTTCTTAGGGTTTGTATCAGAAGACGGAACTAAAGTTGCTAACAGCTCTTATTTAGGCTCTGTAACAGTTGCGTAAAGCGATTGGTGTTTTCGATAAAAACCGCTTCCTTTGTGAGGCGGTTTTTTTATGTCCGCTCCGCTCCATTTTTCCTTTCTTTATCCCTTATTTAGCTGTTTAGCGATATTTTTTGTTGCTTATTTGTACCTATAAGCACGTAACTAACTGATAATCAACGTACATTATATTTTGTATCGGGAAGTAAATCCATCAACCATTCACAATCAAATCTTAGGGTGAGTTCTGAGATCTAAGATCAAATAACATACGTATCATCAACCTAAATTGTACTATATTAATTACATTTTGAATATATTTGTACTTATTATAGTACTATATGAAAAGTAAGAAACAAGTATTATTTCCAAAACATCGAAAGGTTTTAGAACAACTTGGGGAGAATATCAAGCTAGCTCGAAAAAGGCGTAAGCTAACAGCTATTCAGGTAGCCGAACGGGCTGGTATTGCCAGAAATACTTTATACCTACTTGAAAAAGGCACGCCGAGTGTCTCCATGGGAGCTTTATTTAATGTTCTTCGTGTACTTGGACTTCACGAAGATTTTCTAAAACTAGCAGCAGATGATGATTTGGGGAGAAAGTTGCAGGATCTTAACCTACTTGGGAGTGAATAGGCATGGGAGTTAATAAGACAGATATATTCGTTTATGCACACTTGAAAGGGATGCTAGATCCAAAATTGATTGGGATACTTTCAGCGCATCAAGGAAAAGGTAGAAAGTCTTTCAGCTTCGAATATGATGCTGAATACATTATATCCAAAGAGCGCTTCTTACTCGATCCAGATATTGGTTGGTACTCGGGTTCTCAGTTTCCAGGTGACAAAGAGAACTTCGGAATTTTTCTAGATTCAATACCTGACTCATGGGGACGAACGTTGATGAAGAGGCGTGCCGCACAAAAAGCGAGAGGTGCCCGGCTAGGGAAGGAAGATAAGTCAGCTGCTACCTTGTATGATATTGATTTCTTACTAGGCGTATATGATCCAAGTCGCATGGGAGCTTTGCGTTTTAAGCTGGATAAAAAAGGTGGGTTCTTAGACGACAATAATGATTACCCTACTCCCCCCTGGTCGTCCATTAGAGAGCTGCAACATGGAGCTAGTCAGCTGGAATCTGGTGTAGGTGATGATGGAAAATGGTTAGCCATTCTAGTGGCTCCAGGTTCTTCGCTCGGAGGAGCGAGGCCCAAGGCAAACATATTGGATGACAAAGGCCATCCCTGGATAGCAAAGTTTCCCTCTAAAAATGACGCCATAGATAAAGCACTATGGGAATACCTTGCTTACAAACTGGCATTGAAAGCAGGAGTCACCATGACTGAATCTAAAATAGAAAAAGTATCAGGCAGTCAGCATACCTTTTTCACTAAGCGATTTGATAGACTGAACGGTGAACGAGTGCATTTTGCATCAGCCATGACGATGACTGGTAACAACGAAGATACCATTAGAGACAATCCAACAAGCTATCTGGAGCTAGCAGAATTCATCCAATTCTCAGGTGCAAGGAATGCCGAAGACCTTCATCAGCTATGGCGAAGGATCGTTTTCCATATTGCTATTTCCAATACAGATGATCACCTTCGAAATCATGGCTTTATATTATCAAGTGACGGTTGGCGTTTGTCACCAGCCTATGACATCAACCCATCTATAGATAAAGACGGTTTATCACTCAATATTGATACGGATAGCAACGCACTGGACTTTGAATTGGCTAAGAGTATTGGTCTCTATTTTCAACTAAATGATAAGCAAATGTGTATCATTCTTGATAAAGTAAAAAGTGTAGTAAGTCAATGGAAAACTATGGCTCAGGAGATTGGGATTTCCAGGCAGGAACAGCAGCTTATGGAAGGAGCTTTCAGGTATTAAAATAACAAACTATAACATGCCAATCCACCTCTATCAGTCACAAAAAGTCAAAAGATACATTGGACAATCAGTGTACATGGACATGCCCTGGAAGGAAGACAAGGTGGACCCAATAACGCTTTGGTACGTAGATGTGTTTTTTATCTCCAGGGAACGCTACCTTGTGTTTGCCAACCCACTCACAAAGCTTACTTTTTTCATATTCAGGTATTTAAAAAAACTCATCCTGATTTGATGACTGCATTTCAAAAAGGGCTGGAACAAACACTGACAGCAGTGAATATCAATCCTGATCAGTACCTGAAGAATTGTGACGTGTTGGTTCCATTCCTTTCGAGCAATCGGTCTGCATCTGCCCACCTCTCCAGAATCAAAGAGGAATATAAGTGGATGCTAGATCAAAATAGTCATGGAGTCTCAGCTCCAGCAGATGAAGCCTTCTACAACAAACTTGTAGCCAAGGATATAACCACCTATGGCGGCAAAGACTATGACCGACCGATGAAGCGATTTTACCACGAGTTACTGGTGAGAAGGTGGTGTGATTAATTCATTCCAAATAATGCAGCCCAGATAAGCAGGAATTCCATTTTGGAGCTCAAAACAACCAACTCTCCCAAACCTCAAGCATCAACATCACGACAATTGCTTCTCTCCCTCCCTTGACAATGGAGGGAAAATCGGTTTTGTATAAATCAAATAGCTAATACTCCCAATTCGTCATTCCCGTCAAGTCTGCCGGCAAAGGCAGGTTTTATTGCGATATGACCGGGTCACGCTGACAGTTTTTGTGCTGTTTTTAATCGAACTCAGGTTATTAGAAAAAAGCCGTCACAGCAACAGAACCCGTATGCACCGCACTACTCTCTTCTGACTTCCTTCCGAAATATTGGAGGGTCATTTGCAATCCCCCACTGATGGCTTGCTGCCAGTTGACACTCCACTTTTGATTGCTTCCCGGCTGTAGTGCCTCTAATAGTTCATACCCCAGAAATGAGTTCGACTCTCCTTCAAAGTCTATTTCCAACCAACTCAACGTCGCATTGACATTTCCTTTTCCTGATCGGATCCAGGTCATCTCCAATTGGTAATCCGAAATATACGAAAATGCTTCGCTCTGACTTTCGGTCACTTTACTTCGCAGTGAAGTACCACCAATAATCCTAAGTTTGTTGGTTGGCTGCCATACGACCTGTCCCCCATACTCGGAGCGGTTGAGCACATAATTTCTGGATTCTAAAAAGTCAGAAGAGTTGACCGTTTCACCATACAGAATGTTCCCTCTTACCGTCAGGACTTTATCAAAAGCCCAACGCACGTTTCCAACCCAATCAGCCTTTTCCTTCAGTTCAAAACCGCCACTCAGAAGTGACTTCACCTGCTGAGAAGAACGAGTGAAATCAAATCCAACCCCTGGTGCATTCCGATTGAAGAACAGCGTGTTTCTAACCAGGTTTCTGGCTGAAACGATAGAGGTATCTTCAACGTCCGCATTCCACGGATTCATTCGTTGGCTTAAAGCACTTTCGGTTGTTTTGACATTGTATTTTAGGTTGGTATTGAATGCTACTTTGGAAAGCTGTTCCAATAGTCCTGAATCGTCTCTCCAGCTTTCGGGTAGCCTGGCATCTATCGAATGAACGTACGTTGTTTGGTAAGCCTGGATGTACTCATCTGTAGGCGTAAAGAGCTTAATGTAGTTTCGTTCATCCGGATTGACCGCCTCATAGAATTCATTCAGGTCCTGAATACCATCCTCGTTTTCATCGCGCCAAGTATGCGTACCATCTCCTGTAGCTACCTGCACAAAGACAAACTCCCTTCTAAGCTCCCGTGTGTTGGCCGTATTGAATTGAAGGTTGCTACGAAGGTGATCCTTCCAAAAACTTCCATTCCACACCAACTTACCCAACAAGTTCACCTGATCATCCTGATCTGCTACCAATGCTTCTACCTTACGGTATTTCACGTTTAAGCCAATGTCGTGATTTGCTATTTTCCTCGTACCCAGCCCTAAACGAAACTCCTCTGCGTTGGTGTAATTGTTCAATTCACCATTGAGCGGGCGAAAGTCCGTTCTTCGGATGTAATCAAAACGACCACTGACTTTACTCGAATCTCCAGTTTCGAGAAACCAGTCATGCATTTGATAATTCATTAGTGTGGAGACGACACTGTCTGTTGCTTGTATGGCGGTAGTATGCCTATCCAATTCAAACCGATATCCTGGCCTTAGCCACCAATCAGTCAGCTGAAGTTGGTCATAAGACCTAAGCCAGCGCGATTGGTACTGGCCTTGGTCATTGTTCATGAGGTATTGAGTGGTAGTGAGCTGAAAAGGTCCGATATACTGCATCACCTGTAGCTCCACTCTTTCTCCATTAACTACTTCATTTCGATTTCTGAATACCACCTCTGCGCTGATGAGATTAAGTGCATTTTTGCGCGCTTCCACTTTGGTTGTAGAAATGATATCCTGACGACTGTTAACGCTATCAGCGAAAAAGTCATAGGACCAGTCTCGATCAAAGTCTACACCTCGAAAGCGATCGATAAACGTAAAGTCATTTCCATTGAACTCAAAACTTAACTCACTCCCCAATTTGTAGGAAGCACCTAATGATCGACCAGCTGAGCGGAGTGCCACTTTTGTGGCTATGCCTTGATTGTCTCCATCTCCTTCTGGAGAATACAAATTCTGATCCAGCTCTGAAAAGGCCAATTCGGTAAAAACCGATTCATAGTCTGAAAGCCTGAAAGAAGCACCCGCAACAATCATTTGACGTTTGTTCGGTGTTGGGATAACCTGTATCGGCTCGAAACTACCGCGGCCTTCCCCTACCCATTCATAGCTGCGACCATTGCTGGTTATTCCAATTGGTTCATAGCTCCCTTTCCCAGCGCCAACCTCCGTAAAGCTAATCTGATAAACAGCCACTTCACGTCGATCACTAACCTTATAGATCACTGCACCAAGCGAGTCTGTTTTTTCATACAGGATGGCATTTTCGATGTAGCCGGTTGAATCAATTCCTGAGATAGAAGCAAGCCCATTGGCATCCCCGACAGTTGAGAGTTCTTGCCGATCAGAAGCGCTTAAATTAAAGGCCAGTGTGTTATTTGGATTATCTTTTTCCCGGTAATAATTGATGTAAACCTGAGAGTTAGCGTTGCTCAATCGCTGACTGGCTGAAATATTGGATCGACTATAATACTGGTTGGCGTATTCGTAATCAACGCGTATTCGTGAAAACTGGGTAATCACCACGGTATTGCTAAAAGTCACCTCTCCCAGATTGTAGTCAATCACATAGTCACGATCAAACCCACGCTCCATTAGTTGACCATCCAGATATACACTCTCCGAGTTGGCAATGACGATAATAAATCGCTCACCATTTTGTCCACGTAATTTGTAAGGTCCCTGAACTCCTTCTTGTGGTTCGATAACGGCTGATGTAAACTGACCCTTGGCGATAGAGCCTACCACCTTAGACTCGCTTTCCCAGCCTGATTTGAGTTTAGTCCGATAACCCAGAGAAAGTCCCTGAACGTTTTTATAGTATTTGAGGAAATATCCATCTTCTACAGGGTTTTGCAATACGATATCACCGGCGATCACTTCAAAATCATCCGAGTACATTTTGATAAATACATTATCAAAATCTCTTAATTGCTGAGTGTTGCCTTCAGGTTGGTAAGGAATGTTCTGATCCGTGATGACAGCTGAAATTCTTAGGTCTTCGGATAGGTTACCATCCATCTGTAGGTTCAATGCAGAATTAACAAAGACATTCTGTCGATTGCCGAAGCTGACTCCCCGTGTAATTGCTCCAGAAGTGCTCAAATCACCAAACTGAAAGATCGATGCCTTTGAAATGGGTTGACTCTTTTTATTGCTATCCCGGTACTGATAAAAACCGGATTTGTATTTGGTTACATCTCGGTAAAAAATGGGGGTTTGAATTTTTTCTGAAATCCGCCTGAAACACACTTCTAAACTATCGAGATCAGACTTCTCCAAATGGAGCGTGGTGTAATCGGAAGAAAGACCAAACTCAATCTGCGGACGAACCTGAACACTACCGGGCTCCACAGGAAGGGAGTCTAGTTTTATCACTTCCGCGTATGGAAATGTTTTACAAACGAGATTTTGTGATTTCACCTGACATACAAAAGGCAAACCAATGATCAAACTAACTCCTAAGAGGAAGCGTAATGTAGAATGTCGTGCCCTCTCCTTCTTTCGATTCAAACCATATGTTCCCTCCGGCGTTCTCAATTCCTTTTTTCGCGACAGCCAATCCGATTCCACTGCCTGTAGATTTAGTACTAAAATAAGGAGTAAAAATCTTTTCGTGTTGTTCTTCTGGAATCCCTTTGCCATTATCGGCGATTGACAGCTGAACCCTATTGGCAACCGATTTTATCACTATTCGAATTACTGGACTTTTAGACTCCACGGATTGAATGGCATTCAAAATAATATTAGTCAATGTTCTGCTGAAGATCTTCGGATCAATCAAGACAAAGGCTTCCTCAAGTTCATAATCCTTGAAAATCGTTGCTTCTTCACCGTGGTACAGATTGAGTGTGTCTTCCACCAATGAGATCAAATCAACTGATTCTGGATTAGGAGCTGGCATTTTCGCAAATTCTGAAAAGGAATCAGCAATACTGGATAAGGAATCCACTTGTGTTATGAGCGTGGTATAAACCTTATATTCTTTTGACTCTCGATCACCTGAGCGCATCAATTGTTGGATTTTCAATCGCATGGGAGTCAATGGATTTTTAATCTCATGAGCGACCTGACGGGCTATTTCCTTCCATGCCGATTCTTTCTGGCTCACAGCAAGCGCTTCTTTACTCTCTTCCAGTTTCAACAGCATTTTATTGTATTCCTTGACCAGGCTTCCGATCTCATCATGTGCATCGTATTGAATCGGTTGATTGGTTTGCTGCAAACTTGTCTTACTGATTCGGTCTCCAATTTTCTTCAGTGGACGGACGAGTTGACCTACGATAAAATTCCCACCTATAAGGGAAACCAAAAAGATGAAGGAGAATATGACGACCAGATTATTAAATACCTCTACCTGCTGTCTTCTCAGGTGATTTTTACTATCAAAATACGGCATAGCCAGGATACCTAGCAATCGCCCATCTTTGTAAGACCGAAGCGCGGTATAAGACGTTTTGAAGTCCAGAACCCCGATGTGCTGATCGGTAATAATGTTTTGCTCTCGTTTATAGTTGATGTTGTACAATGCATCCGGATTCAACAAGTTAGCTAATAATCCCAACCGGAAAATCTCTGGTTGTGATGTTGTTACCAGTTTTCCTTTAATATCATAGATGTTTAGATCTGATTGAGCCAAAGAGGCCGCTTTCGCAATTTCGTTAGCGTACTCATCAATGTTAATCCGACTGGAAAAATAGGCTTCAGATTGGTCAATCAGGTTTTCAGCAATATTAAATGAACGCTTTCGGAAATTTCGATCGATCTCTTCTTTATAAGACGTATTCAAAGTATTAATCAAGGCAATACTCACCACAATCATTGGCAGCAGAAAAGAAAGCCCTAAAAACAACTGGATCTTTGTAGACAGATTAAACCTGGTGGTTCGGTTGAACATTCGAATAATTAGAAAGGCCAATCCGATTAAAAAAAGCAATACCAGAAACAAGAAACTGAAGTTGGCCAAAGTGGCCTGAAATTCATAGGTTGGAGACACAATGATCAAATTCCTATTGTCGCTCGTCTTAAGCCCAAAGTAGTGATAACCGTCTTGCTCCAATCCTTCCTCATACAATTTTGGATTGCGAAAGTCAGTATTGTAGAGCTTGTTCTCAAAGGTGACACGTCCTTGTTTGTACAGAATCTCACCATTCTTAAATACGCCATAATCGTATTCATCACGACTTCCCATGAAATACTTGGTTTCCAAAAGCAGCTCTGGAAAAACACTGGTAGGAATGTATTTCTTAAGTGTCAAATCCAAAACAATGTGTCCTACTTCTCTCCCATAGGCCACAATATCCAGAAAACATACGTACTTATTACGGACGTTCTCAGCCTTATCTTCAATAAAATAAATGTGATCGTAATCGGTAGCCAAAGAGTCCTGAGCGAACTCTTCACGCCATTTATCATAGGAGTTTAAGTTGTCATCCTGAAGTGATTCTCCATTGGCATCAAACAGGTAGACATCTATATCATACTTCTTAAAATAGCTTGACAGAAACTGCCGCTTGATCTTCTCACGGATGTTTTGTCGAGCTAAAAGCCTGCTCAGCAGACGTGTGCGTACGTACCGGTCATTGGCGATCTCTTCTATAATCTGCGAAAGATAATACTCCCCCAGAATATCATTTCTAATTAAAAGTCGGTTTGCAAATCGCTCTTTAGACACCAATTCATCTTTCTCGAAGTGCTTGTAAATCGAAAACGAAAAGATCGATGATAGAAAAGCAAAAACCAACACCAAATAAATGAACGACTGGTAGCGTATGGTATTAATGACTCTATTCAATTGAAGGACGTCAATAGCAATCACTAGTATCAATAACAGTAATTGAGGAACAAGCAAGTCATTTCCATGCCACAAAAAACCTACCCCACTGCACGTGACAAGCAGCCCATACACATACCACCTCGATACCCGGCTGACATTTCGAACTTGCTGAAAAAATGTAACCGCCAACAGAAAATTGAGCCCCATGGCTATCACTCCGAGATAAGCTGCAAACCGCAACTCATCAAAAATGATGGATTCACTAATATCCAGATTAACCTGTGAATGCTCTAAAACCAGCCAGACGCTCTCGTAGAATAGAAAAGAAAATAATGCGATACCGATGACAGCTAGCAAATTGACCCATAAGTCATTTTCTTTTGCCAACAACCTTCCCTTCCAGTTGTACTGCCGTATAAATTCCAAATAAAGCGTGACCAATATTGATAGCATGACCAGCGCATTGAGGATTAAATCACCCAATGAATAGTTCAAAGTTCCATAGGTAAAAAAAACGGGGTTAAACAACCGAAGCGAAGACACACTTAACACGGACCAACCATAAAGAAGGAGTCTTCCGGAAATTAAAATGCAGGTGACCCAAAGCCATTTGGAAGAAACAGTCGAAGCATTTACCCATAAGACCAGAAGTATTACTATTGCTAACAGCAAGAAAAATTCCAACCATTCATTTGCTGCTTGATGCTGCTGGCCTATATCAAACCGAAATAGTGTCTTCCCATAAAAAGTGATAGAATGCTGTCCTTCACTGTCAATGTTGACCACTTGCCCCTGAAAAATAACGTTGTTGTAATCCACCTCCAGATACTGATTGGTGACAGGAGGAACGCTTACAATCGGAATGATTGAGAAAATTTCAATCAGGTCTTTGTTCGTGACCACTTGTTGGCGCCTGACTATTTTAAGACCCGATTCATCTTTGAGCGTGTAGAGGGTATCTGCTTTTTTAATAGCAGAGTATTCAGGGAAGTAGTCCGTTGTATTCCAATAGATCAAGCCTCCATTCAGGTAAACCCGCTTAGGGAAGGTCCCATCATCATTTATACCGAAAGGATTGGTGTATACGGAGAGTTGATTTTCAAAGTCATTGAGATCCATCGCTTGCAGTTCCAACAGTTTTTCTGTTCGCTCAGCTACATTGGCTACAATGGACTCTTCCGACGGCTGGTAAAAGTGCGCCAGCACAGTAGTAAAGAGCAAAAAAATAATGGATCCTCCGTAAAATAGATTACTTCGCATTCTTCAGACTGTTATCCGAAGATACATTATTTGCTTGGGTCGTACTTTATTCCTCCAAATACATGAGCAAAAATGATCCTCGAAAACCTAAAGTTGAATGGGTACAAAACCAATGCCACAATCGCAACTGTGACTATATAAGTGGTGACCGATGGATCATTAAGAAGGTAATAGAGAATGAAAGCAGTTACCAAAAAAATGCCCACTGACAAGGCATAACTAACGTACATAGCTCCATAAAAGTAGCCTGGCTCCACCTCGTACTTAAATCCGCAGTGGGGACAGTTATCATGCATTTTGTGAAATTTATTCAGCTTATAAAGTGGGCTGATAAACATGTCTCCTTTTCTACATCGAGGACATTTACCTTCCAATGTAGCTTGTAAGGGGCCTTTTTCGCTCATTAACTTTAGACTTTTTGAACCAGAAATAAGCAACAATCCCTATGGCTATGTAAGGTGTCACAAACAAATAAATAATGCCAAAGTTAAGTCCCGCAGCTAAGGAGGTTTCACCATGACTTACATTATTAACCACCTGTGTACGACACATGGCGCATTGCGCATAATTGACCAATGGGATCAAAATTGCGAAAAGAAGAACGTATGCTCTGGCAAATAACTTCATAACCATTTAACCACTGTTAATCCAATTGAGTTCAAAGGTAATACGGACTGATCATTAAGTAAACCAAAACCCCTGTTACTGAAACATACAGCCACACGGGAAAAGTGTATTTTACTATTTTCTGATGTTTTTGGATTTGATTCGTCAATGCAAAATAGAATGCCAATAGTACAAATGGCACCACGACTATAGACAAGCCTATGTGCGACAGCAGTATGAATAAATAAACTCCTCGCATTCCTCCCAGTTCTTGCTTCTCCACGTCACTCAATACTCCGTCATGGTTTAAATCTCCAAAGACTGTAGAGGTAGTGCTAGCGTGGTAAATCACGTAAGACACTAAAAACAATGTACCAAGTATCAATGCAGACAACATTAAGTTTCTGTGGAGTTTGATCTTCTTCTTTTTGATAGCTACTAATGCAGTCAGCAAAAGAATAGCTGTTGCCGAATTTATAAAGGCATTAGCTGTTGGTAGTGATCTTACCCATGCCTGATCACCTAAAGACAAATTGAACGGTGCAAAAAGCAATACCGCCACCACCACTGGAATGGCTACAGATACAATCTTAATGACTAATAAATACGTCTTATTACTTTCCAGTACTTGTTCCATTTCGATAATTCAATACGTAAATATCTACTTCAGCCATAAATCGATCCACTTCCTCACGCTTGAGGTCATAAATTCCGCGAATCATTCCTTCATGGTCAACAAGGCTCATCTCATATTTCCATTTGCAGCTGTCCTTGTTTCCCTCTACTAGTTTAACCTCTCCTATATCCATCAATTTCTTAATAACTCTTTGTCTTTCATTTGGTTTGATCCTTCCTATTACTGAATCTAGACGTACGATTGCATAGGTTTTCGATTCTTCCTCACACGCAAATTCAGCCGCTTCCAAAACTGGAAGAGCAAATTGGTTTTCTCCAAAAGCCTGAAGGAATAAATACCAACCAACAGGAAGTCCGAAGACGACCACAAAAAAGGCTATTACTACTATCTTTCTCTGATTCATAACTAAAAAAAAATCATGCCGTTAGTCTAACAGCATGATTTTGTTATTTGTTTCTTGTGATCCTTTTTAGTGTAACACATCTAAAATAGCTGACCCTTGATACATCAAAATAAAGATCAGAAATACCACAAATAGCATGGGAAGGATAACTGAATAAATCAGTGACTTCCGCTCATGACCAAGGTGCATGAACTCAGCTACTATGTAAAATGCTTTTACTATCGTCAAAAAGATAAATATGAACGTTCGAACATCTCCTGCGGCCATACCAAATGCAAAACCGAATTCGATTGCTGTCACGAGTGCAAGGATTCCTGCAACTCGCCAAATCTTTTTGATTTTATCCTTATCTGCAGGGATTACCTGCACGTTTGAATTTTCTTGTTCCATTGTAATGTCGTTTTAAAAAGATTAGATAAGGTAAAAGAAGGTGAAAACGAATACCCATACCAGGTCTACAAAATGCCAGTATAGTCCTACTTTCTCCACCATTTCGTAATGACCTCTTTTCTCCATTACTCCTACAGTTACCTGATAGAAAATGATAAAATTGATCATCACTCCACTGAATACGTGAAATCCGTGGAATCCGGTGATAAAGAAGAACAAAGCCGCGAAGTTCGATGGGCCATATTGGTTCATTGATAAATTGGCACCTATAAAATTGTTACTCGCCACATTCTTGGCAATATCCGTTCCTTCAATAAAGTGTGCCCACTCCCAGGCCTGACATCCAAGGAAAGTCAATCCTCCTATGATGGTCCATAACATCCACTTCTCCACAGCTTTTTTATCCATTCTGTGACCGGCTTCTACAGCCAATACCATAGTTACACTACTCAGGATCAAGATGAAGGTCATTATTCCTACAAATACCAATGGCAAGTGTACCCCATGAACAAATGGAATAGCATCATATACCATCTCAGGTATAGGCCAGTATTCTTGCGAGAATGCAAAATCAGAAATTGCTCCTTCAAAAGCCGGATGGCTGTATCGGATCAACCCGTAAGTGATCAAAAGAGCTGAAAAAGTAAAAGCATCCGAAAGCAAGAAGAACCACATCATCAGCTTGCCGTAGCTCGCTTTCATTGGCTCTACTCCACCACGCCAAGGGCTACCTTCGTTTACTACCACTGCAGTGTTTGCCATAGTTACGTTAGTCTAATTATTTAGAATCAAAAATAAGTATAAATACAACCAAAGTCCACCTAGAAAGTGCCAGTATGTTGTGCACATTTCAATTTGCACCATACTTTTAGAGTGAACCTTATATTTAAATGCGTTAACCAATACGATCGCTAAGAAAATAAGTCCTCCGATCAAATGCAATCCATGCAATCCAGTAAAGATATAGATAAAGGACCCAGCTGCATTTCCTACCCAATAAACATCCTGAGCCACAAGTTCTTCCCAAGACAAAATCTGACCGATCACAAAAGCAATAGCCAGTAATCCTGTTATTGCCAGATTCACACGAATTCCTATTAAATTATTCTTCTTTGCAAAGAAATAAGCCATTTGCATGGTGATACTACTGATTACAATGACTACTGAAGTTACATTGAAGAGGTTTGGAAAATCGAAAATCAACCAATCTCCTTCTGACTTTTTCACCACGTAGGCACTGGTCAATGAAGCGAAAATCATTACCACACTGATAATGAAAAGCCACATCGCGAATTTCTTAGGATGAACAGACCTTACACTAGCCTTACCTATCAACGGAATATCTGCTGCCTTATCCATACGTTAAATTTTATCTAATAAATATGCTATTTGTACGATCGGCAAATAGATAAATGAACCAAACATGATCTTTAATGCCGACTTTCTAGAGTAATCTTTCATTAACGAAAATGTTTGTGCCAGAAACAAAACTCCACATATCGTGACAATCACCCCACTCGTAATTCCTACTACTCCAAAATACGTAGGCAACAAGCCTAATGGGAGAAGAAACAGCGTGTAGATCATGATATTAATTGCAGTATTCAAATCTTGCTTGCCACCAGAAGGCAACAACTTAAAACCTGCTCTTTTATAGTCTTCATCAGCAACCCAGGCAATCGCCCAAAAGTGTGGAAACTGCCAAATGAATTGAATACCAAAGATGATTAATGCTTCATGTGAGATTGAGCCAGTAGCTGCAACCCACCCAAGTAAGGGCGGTAAAGCGCCAGGAATGGCTCCTACAAAAACGGCAATTGGACCTACTCGCTTTAATGGTGTGTATACAAAAGAATAGAGTATCATTGACACAACAGAAAGCAATACCGTAATGGTGTTGGTTTGCCAGATCAGTATGCCAAAACCTAGCATACCCGTGACAATTGCGAATTGACGAGCTTCACTAACTGTCAACCTCCCTGTTGGTAAAGGCCTGTTCTGTGTGCGTGTCATTAACTTGTCATACTCCTTTTCAATAATCTGATTAATGACAATCGAAGTGCCAGAAATTAAAAACCCACCCAATACCAACCAAAAGAAGTGCAGCCAATCAATCGCTCCATTATTTCCTAATAAATAACCGAACCCACATGAAAATGCTACAAGAAAAGATAACCTGAACTTAAGTAGTTCATAGTAACTTTTGGCCTTATTCAATGCAGGTAAATTTGATGTTCCGGCTAGTTGCATTAACTGTTATTTACTTTCAAATTGGTGCACAAAAATATGTAAAATATTACTCCAAAAGCTATGGTGGCAAGGAGCAAATGAATCGGCTGAGCAAATGCTGGCATTCCAGCATAAGTAAGTATAATTCCAAGTATGATTTCCACTCCTACAGTTCCAATTAATAGTTTAATTGGAATCGTTAAGGTTCCATTTTTCCAATTACGATAAGAAAACCATCCTATCAATGCCACTAACAACAATGAATACGAACGGTGTACATAAAACACACCTCCTACCTCGTCTAGCCATTCACTTCGAACCAATCCAGTCATGTTTTTGATCCAATCAATTTCTTCTCTTACTTGTATCCCTAATACAATTTGTATGGCAAACAGCACAAAGATGATGAGGAGTAAGCCTCTACCTTTAACCTTTCCTTCGTTGCCTTCATTCATCAAAAAGTTTTGTAAAATTAACAGGCAAACGAGTAGCAGTGCTAACATCATATGAAAAGAGATGAATCCTGGAAGTAAATTGGTCGATACAACCAAAGAGCCTATCCAACCCTGAAATAGCACCAAAACAAAAGAAAGAACGCTAAACCAGACGATTCTTCTATTTATAGACCAGTACTTGAAGGAGAAGAGCATATTCAATATGATCAGAAACCCAATCAAAACACCGATTAGTCTATTAACATACTCTACCCAAGCTTTAGTTGCATCAAACTTGGTCACTTGTTCTATATTGGGATCGTTAGATACTCTACTAGCCAATTCATTGAAACCAAACAAGGTTAGGGTCTGAGCAAGCCGTTGGTTTTTCTCAACCCTTGAATCAACATAAACTTGCTCGTAATCCTCGGGAAGAGAAGCTTCACTGGAAGGAGGCACATAAGCCCCAAAACATTTTGGCCAATCTGGACAACCCATCCCAGCCCCCATACTACGAACAATGCCGCCCACCAAGATTAAAAAGTAGACGGCAATGATCGTAATTAGGTTAATTCTATTTGCTATACTATTATTTAGTTTCATTCGCTGGAGCAGGAGTGATATTCTCGCTCTTGGCAAGTTCAGTCTCGTGATCTAGGTTTGATTCTGGTGTTTTGCTGTATGGCACATTCTGAGGAATGAAGTCCTCTTCTGCTCCAGGCTTACTATAGTCATAAGGCCAACGATAAACTGCAGGTATCGCGCCAGGCCAGTTTCCATGTCCTGGTACTCGAGGTGTTGTCCACTCCAACGTATTGGATCTCCATGGGTTTAATGGTGCTTTTCTTCCTCTAAATATGCTGTAGAAGAAATTGAATAAGAATATAAACTGAGCTCCAAAAGTGATAATAGCAGCTACACTAACAAATGCATTTAGATCTGTGAACGTACTGAAAGCATCAAAGCTAGTGAATGAATAGTATCTTCTAGGGAACCCAGCAATTCCGATATAATGTAACGGGAAGAAAACAAGATAAACCCCTATGAAAGTCAACCAGAAATGAATGTATCCCAATTTTTCGTCAATCATTCGACCAAACATTTTAGGGAACCAGTGATAGACTCCAGCCATCAATCCAAAGAAAGCAGCGCTACCCATTACCAGGTGAAAGTGAGCTACTACGAAATAAGTGTCGTGTAATGAAATATCTACTGCCGAATTTCCTAAGAATAGACCTGTAACACCGCCTGATACAAAGAACGACACCAATCCAATCGAAAACAACATAGCTGGAGTAAAGACAATATTTCCCTTCCAAAGTGTTGTGATGTAGTTAAATGCTTTAACTGCAGATGGTACTGCAATAATCAATGTCAGGAACATGAAAATCGAACCTAAGAATGGGTTCAATCCAGAAACAAACATGTGGTGAGCCCAAACGATAAACGATAAGAAAGCAATCGCCAGAATAGATCCAATCATCGCTCTGTAACCAAAAATTGGTTTACGAGCGTTTGTAGAGATAATTTCTGAAGTCATACCCAAAGCAGGCAGAATTACAATGTACACCTCAGGGTGTCCAAGGAACCAGAACAAATGCTGGAACAATATTGGGCTTCCTCCTACATTTGGAAGAGCTTCGCCATTGATGTATATCTCAGACAAATAGAAACTTGTTCCGAATGAACGGTCAAACACTAAGAGTAAAGCAGCGGCGAATAATACCGGGAATGAAAGTAATCCTAATACAGCAGTAATAAAGAACGCCCAGATCGTAAGTGGAAGTCTTGAAAAAGACATTCCTTCTGTTCTTAGGTTAATTACGGTAGTAATGTAGTTGATCCCTCCTAGCAACTGTGATGCAATAAAGAACACCATAGAAACCAACCATAATGTCATTCCGGTACCAGAACCCTGAATGGCCTGTGGCAATGCACTTAGTGGTGGGTAAATCGTCCATCCACCTGCTGCAGGACCTGTTTCTATAAATAACGAAACAAACATGACCACACTAGCCAGGAAGAAGAACCAAAATGACAACATGTTCATAAAGCCTGAAGCCATGTCTCTTGCGCCAATCTGAAGCGGAATCAAGAAATTACTAAACGTACCACTCAATCCTGCTGTCAATACAAAGAATACCATGATGGTACCATGCATTGTAACTAAAGCAAGGTAGAACTCTGAGTCAAGTTTGCCTGCATCTGTAATCCAGGTACCCAAGATTGGTCGTAACCACTCCAGGCTCATTTCAGGGAAACCTAGTTGTAGTCTGAAAATGATAGAAAGACCACCACCAATAATTGCCCAGAAGATACCAGCAATCAGGAATTGCTTACCTATTGTTTTGTGATCTTCTGAAAAGATATATTTCTGAATAAAACTTTGCTCATGATGCTCATGTCCATGATCATCGTGTGCTAAATGTTCGTCTACTTTAATATCTGCTACTGACATGCTATTGTCGTTTATTAATTATTGCTTACCACTGCGTTTTCAACTTCTTGTATTTCGGCATTGTTTTCAATACCTGAAGCAATTCGTGCCATTTCCTGTAACTCATCAGGAACCTGACTTAAGTAATCGTCATTTTGCTTTAACCATGCATCCTGACTAGCATACCATTTGTCATATTCTTCTGGCTCCACCACTTCTATTAAATACTTCATAGCAAAGTGACCTTTACCACAGATTTTGTTACAAACCAATTCGTATTCAAAGTCTGGATTACCTGTCTCTTGACGCATTTCAGCAGTTGTTTTTGTTGGTACGAACCAGAACCTCGTTGGCATTCCAGGCACTGCGTTCATCTGCAATCTAAAATGTGGCTGATATACCGAGTGAATAACATCTCTAGCTCTAATTTTTAAGTGAACCGGACGACCCTTTGGAAGAATTAATTTTGTGGGAATAAAATCATCAAAAGATGCCTTATCACTAAAGTCAATTCCGACCTGATTCACAACATCTATTTTTTTGAAATCATAATCTCCAAGCTGCTTGTCAGAACCACCATATCGAACCGACCAGGAATACTGGTACCCCATTACCTCGATAATTTCTGATTTGTCTGGAGCTGGACCAGTGATCTTAGTCCATGTTTTCCAACCAGAAATAATAAGAATCGTCAAAACCACAGCTGGTACTGCCGTCCAAATGATCTCTAACGTATTATTGTGAGGATAGAAAGTGGCCTTCTTCCCTTCTTTGTATTGATATTTAAAAGCAAAGTAGAACAAGAAGATTTGTGTCAGTATAAACACAAAACATGTAATGGCCATGGTAATCCAAAATAGCCTGTCAGTCTCCACCCCATGCTCAGATGCCAAAGGCTGAACGAAATCGTCATCTAATCCTCCAAATGAATAGTAAAAGAAACCGATGATTCCAGCCAGTAGGAAAAGCAAACACATTGCAGCTTGAACCTTATTATCTGAAGTAACGTATTTTCCAGCATCACCTTTAACAATTCCTACCAAAGTGGTCACTCTGAATACAGCGATCAGAATGGCTAGAACTAAGATTACAGCTAATATTATGATTAAATTCAACATATCGAGTTAATTAACTTTCTCCTTCTTCCGTTTAAATGTGGTGATGTAAACTTTCTTCT
>JAMWZA010000085.1 GCA_024305105.1 Marinoscillum sp. | reverse complement strand
GAAAAACATTACACTTTTAAATACATCATCACCATGAAAGTCATGCAGTTAGGTTGTCAGAAGCGTTTTTCAGCAGGCCCTAATTAATGGCCCACCAATGTCAGGATTGATGTTGGTGGGTTTTCAGCTAAGTAGTAACTTCCTCTACTACAGACTCACCGATCTGATCTTCACCATCCCATTGCCATTGCTCGTGGAGTTTGATCCGACCATCTTCCAGCACCTCTGGAGTGGAGTTGCATTTGCCACTGCGAATTACACCGTGTTCATTCACATGTTGATACGAAAACTCCAGTGAGCTATCTTCTTTAACCAGGCCAGTAATGGTTCCTAGTTTAATTTTAGAGCCTTGATAGATCGCCCAGAGTACATCTCCTTCTTGTGAGTAATGAAAAAGGGTATGACGGTCAACTTCACCAGTTTCACTATTGGAAACCGCTACAAATCGCTTCTTGTGGTAATTAATCTTCAATGATTCTGAGTTTTGCAAAACTTAATAAAAGTGTTTTTTCTCCAACGTTTTCAAAGTCTACACGGGCTTTCCTGTTGGCACCATCAGCATCAATAACAGTCACTTTACCAAAGCCGAATTTCGGATGTTCCACTCGCATTCCTTCGGTTAGTGAGGTTGTATCACTCGGCTGGAAATCCGGGCTTGGTTGATGCTTTGGAGCAGAGGCAAATTTCCTGTTGCCTTTATCCTTTTTTAGGTTGTTGACGAAGTTTTTGGTCACATAGCTTTCTGCCGAACTAAGTGGTGCTGTGCTGGAGAACTTCTTGTTGACTTTAATGTACTGCGGGTCGATTTCTTCTAAGAAACGACTCGGTTCACACGCCTTCAGACGACCGTATCGGTAGCGGTTCAGCGCATAGCTAAGGTGCAGTTTTTCTTTTGCACGGGTAATGGCCACATAAAACAACCGTCGTTCTTCTTCCAGATCTGCACGGCTACTGAGCATCATCTGTGATGGGAAGAGCTCTTCTTCCATTCCCACGATATAGACGTATTTAAATTCCAACCCCTTGGCCATGTGAATGGTCATCAAGGTGATGGCTTCTTCGGGATTGGCATTACGATCCTCATCCGTGAGCAAGGTTACTTCTTGGAGAAACGCGGCAAGGCTTTTGTTTTCCCGCTCCTGATCATCGGTAAATTCTTTAATGGCGTTTAGGAGTTCCTGTACGTTTTCGTACCGGCTCATGCCTTCTATGGTTTTGTCTGCATAGAGTTCTTTGAGTAGACCCGAATTCTTTGCGACAAGTGCTGCGGTATCGTAAGCGTCCTTCTTTTCTGAAGTCAGACGAAAGCTCTTAATCAGGTTGACGTATTCTTCTACTTGCTTACCACCACGGCCACCGACGTTCCTGGAAGCCTTCTCCATAATCTCCCAGAGCGGTTTGTTTTGCTCCGCTGAGGCGACTATCAGCTTTTCTACCGTGCCCGGACCAATGCCTCGCTTGGGTAAATTGATCGATCGGCGCATGGCTTGCTCGTCATTTGGATTGACGATGAAGCGCAGATAGGAAATGATGTCTTTAATTTCTTTTCGTTGGTAGAACGACAAGCCACCTACCACGCGATATTTCAGATTGTTGCGGCGAAGGGCTTCCTCCATCGCTCTCGATTGGCTGTTGGTTCGGTAGAGTATGGCGAAATCGTTGTTGCCGGATTGCGTTTGCATCTTGGTCTCGAAGATGCTGGAAGCAACAAGTTTCCCTTCCTCATTGTCAGAAGTTGCCTTGATTAACTCTATAAGGTCGCCATCGTCATTGTCCGTCCAGACGTTTTTCTTTAGCTGCGCCTTGTTTTTGTTGATGACGGAGTTTGCCGCATTGACAATGTTTTTGGTAGAACGGTAATTCTGCTCCAGCTTGACAACTTTCAAGTCTGGATAATCGCGTTCAAAATTGAGTATGTTTTGAATATCCGCACCACGGAATGCATAGATGCTCTGCGCATCATCTCCCACTACGGCGATGTTTTGCCGCACAGCAGCTAATTTTTTAGCGATGAGGTACTGCGAAATGTTCGTGTCCTGAAACTCATCGATCAACAAGTAATGAAACCGCTGTTGGTACTTGTTGAGTGCATCAGGATGTTCCTGAAACAGCACATTGGTATTGAACAAGAGGTCATCAAAATCCATAGCACCGGCATTGAAGCAGCGCGTGACATAGGTTTGATAAAGCTTGCCCATCTCTGGTCGCATGTTGGAGGCATCATCCTCAGCGTATATGGGATTGTTGATGTATTCTCTCCATGAAACCAATCTGTTTTTGGCAGAGGAAATTCGGTTGTAGACCACATTGGCCTTGTACAGCTTATCGTCCAGTTTCTTTTCCTTCACGATCTGTTTGATCAGTGTCTTGGAGTCATCCGTGTCATAGATGGTGAAGTTGCTTGGGTAGCCAAGTTTGGAGGCTTCTGATCGCAGGATTCGGGCAAATACCGAGTGAAAAGTGCCCATGTACAGGTTTTTGGCTTCATTGCCTACAATTCGCTCTATCCGATCCCGCATCTCTCGTGCGGCTTTGTTGGTAAACGTGAGCGCCATGATATTGAACGGATCCACTTTGTGCTGCCTCATCAAATGTGCTATGCGGTAGGTCAATACACGGGTCTTGCCAGAGCCTGCTCCTGCGATAAGCATGGTCGGTCCTTCGGTATTGATAACACCCTCTCGCTGTGGTGGATTGAGTTCGTTTAAGTAGTCTGCCTGCACATCACTTGCCATCCCGCAAATCTAATAGGAAGTGACTACTTCTTGCCGTTGGCTAGAGATAAAAACCCTTTGTAAAATCATTTTCCCTACTCAAGTGTTGTTATTGCTATGCACACATGGTACAAAGCTGTAGGGAGTCTTTTGATGTTGTCAATTTCGATCACACTCAATGCCCAATATTATTTTCTGGGTACCGCAGGTAACATGCCCAATGGATGCATCCAACTCACGCCCGATGAGCCTTATGCAGAGGGGCTTGCCTATAATTACGCTAAGCTGGATTTGACTCAGTTTTTCGAGATCCAGTTTGATCTGTATTTGGGAGATAAAGACCCTGGTGCTGATGGTATTACGTTTGTTATTCACAATGATGTGCGTGGGTATGAGGCTTTCGGCCAATGGGGTGAGTGCATGGGCTATGGCCGATTCAATCCTTTCAGACCGGGGAATTCGATTGACCCTTCAGTGGCCGTTGAGTTTGATACGTACCAGAATCGTTTTCAAAATGATCCGGAATGTGATCATGTCGCCTATTTAGAAAATGGCGTGAGTCGGCATGAGACGTATTGGAACAATGAGAACGCTGCCTATAACATCGAAGATGATCGGTTACATGATTTTCGTTTTCGCTGGAATCCAAAGACACAGCATGTAGAAGTCTTTTGGGATGGCGTACAGGTCGTAGATCTGGAAAGAGATCTGGTGAATGGTATTTTTGAAGGAGAAACGCAGGTGATCTGGGGATTTACAGCAAGTACTGGAAGGGCACACAACCTGCAGTATTTCTGCTTACGCAGAATGGTCTATCACCTCAGAGAAGAAAATGATAGAAATGGTTAAGAACAACCATTATCAGGAATCCCAGTAATACGCCTATTTCTAAGGCTAGCACAATGTTTTTCCAATTACCTTTTTTCACAATATTTTCACTAGAACTATACAATGGTTGAACGGTCAGTTGTGTATTCAAGGAATAGCGAAATTAAATAAATATTACCAAAGGATTAACCGATTGTTACAAACAAAAAATACCGGGGTAGCAGGTCATGTTGGGACCGCAAATAAACAACGTATTATCGTAGTATGAAAGTAAAGTGATAGTTTAGCCGCAATGAAGCAGTCGAAAGAAGTGTTTTTCCATGTGGGACTGGGAAAGGTGGCCTCTACATTTCTTCAGCAGCAGCTGTTTCCAAAACTCTGTGGTATTCACTACATCGGCCCTCAGCAGTACAAAATGTCCGCAGCAATTATTAGACGGTCTAAGGAATCGAAGATTCTGGTCTCCAGGGAGTTTGACAAGCAGCTGGAGGAGGAACTTCGCTGGTTTTGTCAGGAGGTCCCACACCCCCATGTGATTATCTGTCTTCGACGACAGGACGACTGGATTGCTTCCCAGTACCGACGAAGAGTGAAGAATGGTTGGTTGATTCCTTTTGACGAATTTATAGATCTGGAAAAGGATCAGGGATACTGGAAAAAGGAAGAGCTCTACTATCAGCCGAAGATAGACTTGATTAAGGAAATAACCGGTCATGAGCCACTGGTGATGAGATACGATCAGCTTCGAGAAAAACCGGAGGTATTTGTGAGACAGATTTGTGATTTTATGGACGTTCCAGTTCCTGAATCCGTCAATTATCATCCCATTCACCGTTCATTTAAAGACAAGCAGCTCATCGTCCTTCAGTGGTTTTGCCGGACTTTCGTGAGAAGTGTTCCCAGAGGACGTTCCAATAAAATACTACACTGGCTGCTGTACCGTCCGGCTTGGGCTTTTTATCACTTGATCTTATATGGTGCTACGCTGATACCGAGAAGTTGGATTGGCAGAAGGGAGCTGATAGACCCAGAGGCGTTGGAGAGCGTGCGGAAGCTCTATGAGATGGATTGGGAGCAGGTTATGAAGGCGTAAGAGTTCAAGGTTTGGTTTGCCTGGTCTATTCGGCTATTCTTAAGTATAAGCATGATTATAGTTACCATTATGGTAACTATTATTAGCTTTGTCATAGACAACTAGGAAATGAGGGTAATCGCCAAAAAGATTCTTCGCGAATTCTGGGAAAAACATGCTGACTCTGAGGATCAACTTAAAACATGGTACAAAGAAGCATCGAAAGCCTCCTGGAAGAGTCCAACAGACATCAAGCAAGAATATGTCAAAGCAAGTATACTCAAAGGTGGACGGGTTGTTTTTGATATCTGTGGAAACAGATACCGTTTGGTAGTCGATATTAACTACCAAAGACAATGGGTATTCATCAGGTTTATAGGAACACACACAGAATACGATAAAATTGATGCGAACATAATTTGAAATTATGAACATTAAAGCTATTAAAACCGAAGAGGATTATAATCTGGCCCTTTCGAGACTTGAGGAAATCTTCCATGCTCCGGCTAATACTACAGATGGAGATGAAGCAGAGGTGCTTTCTATTCTAATCGAAAAATACGAGGATGAACACTACCCGATAGTAGCACCTGATCCAATTGAGGCCATTAAGTTTAGAATGGAACAAATGGGCATGAAAAAGAAGGATTTGGCTGAAGTCATTGGATATAAGAGTCGTGTTTCAGAAGTATTGAATCGCAAGCGAAAGTTGACGCTCAAAATGATTCGGAATTTGCACGAGAAGTTAAACATCCCGTATGAGTCCTTAATAACGAAATATTGAAACACGTTTTACTCACAAATTCAAAATAATTTGAGTACTCTGAATTTAGGGAATATCAGTAGCTCTATTGATTTTTGTACTGAAAAAGATTGGGAGCAGGTGATGAAGGTGCAATAGTTCAAGGTTTGGTTTGCTTTTCTTGTTTTGGACGGTTGTTTTTCTGTCACCTTTAGAGTGGAATATTGAACGATTTACGGTTATAGCAAGCTATTGACTCTAGTCTCGATTATAGAGAAACTATTTTTCAAAGACATGAGTGCTTTAGGATTGTTTAGATAGGTATGCTTAGTAAAAACTGACTATATTCTTGATAATTCTGAGGGAGCAATTAGTCAGGCTTCTGTGTATTTTTTAAGAAGATCTAAAGGTGATGGATAACCATACATTACTGAAATTACCTATTCAATTCTAGTTGATAGCATGATTATACAAGAGAGAAATGGTTTTTTACGGATTCAAAGAAAAGAGAAGTTCCAACCTTTCAAAGCACTTGTCTTTGGTGCTATCGCAGGAACAATCGTTGGTGTTATTTCGGAAGAAGTGGGAGCTGGAATTGCTGTTTTCTTACTGATTTCATTTTTTGGCTCGGTCTTAATTTTAGTAGAACGCTTAGATGGATTTAGACAGATTGATATCGACTTTGAATCAAAAACTTTAAATGCCAATAACACTCTTTTTATGTTCCCTATGAGGTCGTTGAATATTGAAAAACTCGATATTCATCAATTCAGCCTTACGATTGATCCTTCAGGAGAAGAAATGTTCAGGAAATATAGGTTCAATTGTGTTCATCAAGGAGAGATAAAGCATCTAGTAGTAATTCCTGGGAAAGAATTTAAAGAGGAGTTAACTAACGTTTTTCAAAAGTATGGAGTGGCACTCCCATTGAAAATAAAAAAGGTTGGAAAATTCGTAATCACAGAATGATAGAACCCGCCGTAGTGATCAGGATTGGTGAGACTTTCATTTGATGTACACTACTTGTCTCGCGGTATTGGCATTTTTATTTTCACCTCTAAACACTGCTTGTCAGTATTTGCTCGAATAATCAGGTGATATAGAATGAGCAAATGTGCTAGTGAATGAGTAACTTATCTGTAATAAGCATTCTACGCCATGACAGAGATTCAAGAACAAAAAATAGCACACTTTTTCCGGGTATTGGATCGAAATGACAATGGAATACTTGAGGAGGGTGATTTTACCATGGTAAGTGATGGCCTTAGTGATGAAATGGGCCATGGCAAGAATTCCGCTGCTCGATTAAGCCTCAAAGTGAAATCTTACGATCTTTTTCTTCAAATATTAAAAGATATGGGTAAGCATGAGGCATCCTTGACAATGGAAGAATGGGTTGAGTTTTTTGAGAAAAATGTGCTTTTGAAATCCAACAATTACATTCATCAAACTTCTGATTATTTGTTTTCGTTGTTTGATCAAGATGAGAATGGGTACATCAATCGAAAGGAGTATATGGATATGTTTCATGCCTACGGTCTTTACAAAGCCAATTCTGCCAAGGCTTTTGATTTAATCGATCTTGATGGGGATGAACAGATAAGCCGACAGGAGTTGATCAAAGCATTCGTTGAGTTTTTTCAGTCATCAGACCCTGAGGCTGCGGGCAACTGGATTTTTGGTCATTGGAATGAGTCGGTCTGAATGAAGGTCAATGAAAGAATTTTTATGGGAATTGACTGAGGGTAAAAAGTAAGCCCCACCGAAGCGGGGCTTAAGGATCTTCTCCTACGGCATATAGCTTATGCAGCCCAGCCTTATTGTGAAAAGATTAAGAAAAGTCTTATTTCTCTAGATTGGATTTTTCCTCACGGCTTTTTTGGATCATTGCCCAAAATTCCTCTTTACTTATACGCCTTCCTTTTTCTGGATTGTTACGCAAGTATTCAAAATAGTCAATGCCAATTTTCTTATTTGCACCAGTATCGTTTGATATCTTCTCCATTGGGAAAACCTATTTGTAAAACTTCTATATCAAAGTTAACATTTTTAGATATCCTGTAAGCTATGTGAATCATTTTTTGTTCGTTCACATAGGCAATAGCATAACTAAAACCTTTATCCCTGAGATTCTCTATTTCCAACCACTCTGCTTGAAAGAACTGAGAAAGGTCTTTTTGAGTAATGCCTTTAGATCTTAAGTAGACCCAATTGACATTTCGATAATCAATTTTTAAATCCATAGGCAGTAAAAGGAAAAACTAACATGGGTAAGGCTTACAAGAAGTGCAATCTAAATTATTTCTTTAAATTGATCGAGTTACAAATAAGGAATCACCGCCATGAGTAAAATACTAGGATTAGACCTGGGCACCAACAGTATCGGTTGGGCCATTGTCAAAAAGCAAGAGGAGTTTCAGCTACTCAATCAAGGAGTCCATGTCTTCAGTGAGGGAGTTAAAATTGAAAAGGGAGTAGAGTCTTCTAAAGCTGCTGAGCGTACAAGATATCGTAGTGCGAGGAAACTAAAATCCCGGAGGAGAAAGAGGAAGCAGGAAACGCTTAAAACCTTGATTAAATATGGGATGTGTCCTTTGTCAGGTGGATCACTGAGTAAATGGGTGCAGGACAAATCAGCTTACCCTAAGGAGCCGGAATTCCTAAAATGGCTGAGAACTGATGAAGGGCTGGGTGTCAACCCTTACTACTATAGGGATAGGGCCAGTAGGGTGAAGGTTGGGAAAATGGAACTGGGGAGAGCACTTTTTCATATATCTCAAAGAAGGGGCTTTAAGAGTAACAGGTTGGATCAATCTGATGAGGCCACCGAAGGCAAAGTGAAGGAAGGAATCTCTGAGCTGAGCAAGTCGATGAAACAACACGATTGTGAAACTCTGGGGCAGTACTTCAACCTCCTGTACGGTAAAAACTCCAAAGATCAAGGAAACAGCTCTTTTAAGATAAGAGGAAGGTATACAGGTAGGGAGGAGCATTATCTGCATGAGTATCTTGTGATTTGTGAAACCCAGGACCTTGACCCAGAAGTAGTTGAAGAAATCAAAAACGCTATTTTTTATCAAAGACCTCTAAAATCCCAAAGAGGCCAGGTCGGGAAATGTACTTTTGAAAAAAACAAACCCAGATGTTCGCGATCGCACCCACTCTTTGAGAAATATCGTGCCCTTCAGGTTATCAATAACATCAAGATTTTTGAAAACGGAGAATCGAGGAGTTTGACCAGGGAGGAGCGGGATTTGATCTGGCCAAAGTTCGTTCGAAAGAGCAAACCGACTTTTAAGTTTGAAGAACTAGCTAAGGCCTTAAGCCCTCGAGGAAGAATTGTGAAATTTAACTATAAGGACTACACCTCCATAGAGGGGTGTCCGACTATTGCCCATTTAATTTCGGTGTTCGGGCCAGATTGGGAGCAAGCTATTTTTGATAGTTATACAAGAAAGGAAACAAAGAATGGTGAGAAGTCACTAGGTCAGGTGCTCAACGATGTATGGCACGCGCTTGTAGACTTTTCTGATCAACAGGCGCTGGCTTCATTTGCCCAATCCAGTTTAGGCCTAAACGAAGAACTCTCAGCGAAATTCGCAGATTTCAAGCCAAAAAGGGACTATGCCCAAATTAGTTTGAAAGCGATCAGGAAAACCTTGCCATATCTGGAGTCTGGATATTTGTATTCGCATTCAGTGTTTTTGGCAAATGTGGATCAGGTAGTAGGAGATGAGATGTGGGCAAGCCGGGCAGATGAGATCAATGCCGACCTGAATGAGTTGGTAAACACACATTTGATGCGGACTAAAATTGAGTTAGCTGTAAACGAGCTTATTCAAAATTTTCGCAAGGAAGGTCTAACGGCACACAAAGACTATCAACTAGAAGGCTGGGAATTAGTAAGTATTGATGAAAAGGCACGCAGGATAATGGAAGAAAGTCCCGGCAATCAGGTTTTTGATGACCTCAGAGCTGAAATATCCGAACTTTATATAGGGCAATTAAGGAAATCACCACTAGGTGAATTCTTAAAAAGAAAGCGGCTGGATGAAAGAGTAGAAGAATTATTAATAAAGAAGTACGCTGCGCAACACATCGAAAAGCTGTACCATCCTTCCGATATCAAGTTGTTTGCTGATGCTCAGCCTCATGAGGACGGCAACTTGTATTTGGGTAGTCCTATAGTTCCTTCAGTACGCAATCCTATGGCCATGCGTACACTTCATCAATTGAGGAAACTTATAAATGAGTTGATAAAGCAGGGCCAGATTGATGAGGAAACGGTGATTCATATCGAATTGTCACGAGAACTGAATGATTCGAACAAAAGACAAGCTATCCAGCGGTATCAGCGAGAAAGAAATACCAAAAGGGAAAGTTACAAAGAGGTCATCGCTAAACACTTTAAAGAAGAGCTAGGTAAAACTTATGTGCCCACAGAAACTGATGTGCTTAAGTATCAACTCTGGGAGGAGCAAGGACATAAATGCCTCTATACCGGAAAAAGTATTTGTATTTCAGACTTTATTGGGGATGCGGTTGTTTACCAAATCGAGCACACTTTGCCCAGAAGTGTCAGTCAGGATGACTCTCAAGCCAACAAGACGCTTGCACATTGGTATTACAATACAAAGGTCAAAGGGAATAAGCTGCCTTCTGCACTTCCAAACTTTGAGGGTGAGAAAGTGCTAAATATAGATGGGGAGGAGGTTCATTGCCCGGCAATAACTGCGGTGATATCAGAATGGGAGAAAAAGTTTCAGGACTATTCTAAGAGGTATCAATCCAAACGTATCCCCAGAGGTATAGAGACCAAAGAGCAAAAAGATAACAGGATCCAGGAAAAACATTATCTGAAACTCCATGTGGATTATTGGAAGGCCAAGCATGAACGTTTTTCATTTACAGAATTACCTAGGGGATTTAAAAACAGTCAGTTGATAGATACAGGCATTATCACCAAATTTTCTCGGCAATACTTACAATCTGTTTTTTCTAAAGTATATACTGTCAAAGGCGAAGCTGTGGCTAAATTTAGAGAGGTGTGGGGACTTCAAGAAGCATATATCAAGAAGGAAAGGGGTAATCATATTCATCACTGCATAGATGCTATTACAATAGCCTGTTTGACCAGAGACAAGTATGATGAGTTGGCGTATTACTACCGACTGGACGAAGAAAATAGAACCAAAGAGCTTAAGAACCTTAATCTGGCTATCAAACCCTGGCCGACGTTTGTGGAAGATTTGAAGAAACTGGAGCACTCAGTTTTTGTGTCGAGCAAAAAAGGGTCTATTGATCAGCGACAGCCTAAGAAGAAGTTGCGGAAGCGTGGAAAGATTCAGAAAACGCCCTCAGGTGACCCAATTTATCGAGCTGGTGATGGTGCCAGGGGTTCATTGCACCAAGAGACGTTCTATGGTGCTATTCAGTCGCCGGAGCATCAGGAAGTCCGCTATGTGGTTCGTAAACCTGTAAATAGTCTTGGTAAAGGAGATATCAAGAATATTGTTGATCCATCCATTCGGGATATCATTCTAAAAGCTGTGGATGAAAAAGGATTGAAAGAAGCTGTAGAGAGTGGTTTTCAAATGCCAAGTGGAGTTCCTATTCGTAAAGTGAGATGCTTTGCAAAAGTCACGGACCCCATTCACCTCAAGAAGCATAGAGATGTTTCGAAACAGGACCACAAGATTCACTATCATGTAGCTAATGAAGGTAATGCTCTAATGGCAGTTTACGAAGGAATAAACGGAAATGGGAAAAAGGAGCGAGCCTATGAGATCGTAAACATGCTTGATCTGGGGAGCTATGAAAAATTGAGCAATCGGGCATCAAAAAAGCAATACCCGCTAATTCCTGAAAAAGTGGTTAACAAAAAGGGACAAGACCTTTATCGAATTTATGAACTGAAAAAAGGTGTGGGAGTTTTGTTTTTTGAAGGTGAAGATTACGAATTGAAAGCAATGGATGCACAAGAGTTAAATAAACGATTGTTTAACGTGGCTTGGTTCGATAAGTCTGGTAGAGTCTTTTTTAGGAAGCACAATGAAGCAAAGCAGGATAAGGAACTTACGGAGATATATAAATTGGATTTTGAAAGACAAGGAGTCCGCGTGCGGATACCAGTCAATAAACTTCAAATTCTGGTTCAGGATATTCACTTTAAATTATCAATAACAGGAGAGATTGAGTTTCTTGATTAAATCATAACTATTGATTTTGGCACAATATTTTCATATTTTAATTTAACCAAGTGAACAGATATGGAAGGTTTTAATCACCTAAACCCTTTCATGTCATGCTCAAACGAAGCCTTTATTTCTCTAACCCTTACCACCTGAGCTCTAAGCAGGAGCAGCTCCTGGTAAGTGACAAAACGAGTGGTAGCACCCTGCACAGCATCCCGGTAGAAGATATCGGGTTTGTAGTGCTCGACCATTATGGGATTTCCATATCGCAGTATCTGCTACACAATTTGGCTGCTGCCAATGTAGCCCTTGTGTCTTGCAATGAAAAGCACATGCCCGCAGCCCTTATGTTTCCATTGGACACCCACCAGGTGCAGAACGAACGCTTTCGAGCCCAGGTAGATGCATCTCTTCCGGTAAAAAAACAACTCTGGCAACAAACCATTAAAGCGAAAATCGCTAATCAGGCGGCAGTGCTGGAGCGAGTAGCCTTAAATGGACAACCAGTAGGTACCGTGTCTGAGCCATGGGTACCACTCTATCAGATGTCCGGTGATGTAAAGTCTGGAGATACCAGTGGGAGGGAAGCCAAGGCCGCCCGCTTCTACTGGAAAAAGCTTTTTGGGAACGACTTCTCCCGGGAAAGATTTGGAGATCCGCCCAACCCCTCGCTCAATTATGGCTATGCCATCATACGGGCAGCCGTGGCGCGTGCATTGTGTGGGAGTGGCCTGCTGCCCACGCTGGGCATCCATCATCACAACAAGTACAACGCTTACTGCCTGGCTGATGACATCATGGAGCCTTATCGTCCGTTTGTGGATTTGCTAGTATGGCAGATGCGTGAGTCACATCCAGACTATCACGAGATGCAGAAGGAGCATCGGGCGGAGTTTTTGGAGTTACTGGCGGCCGATGTGTTGATCAATGGCAAGAAGCGGCCAATGATGATTGCTATGTCTGAAACCACCTCGTCACTAGCTGAGTGCTTTATGGGGCGGAGAAAGTCTGTGAAGTATCCTGAATTTTCATGATCACCTACAACAGGCTGAATGCCTACCGGGTTATGTGGCTATTTGTGTTTTTTGATTTACCTACTGAGACCAAAACGGATAGGAAAAACTACGCAACCTTTCGTAAGCGACTGCAGAAGGATGGTTTTTCCATGATGCAGTACAGTGTGTATTGCCGACACTGTGCCAGTAGCGAAAGTGCGGAGGTACACCGTAAGCGTGTACGGCAGATGATGCCGCCCAAGGGTCAGGTGAGTATGCTGATGATCACTGACAAGCAGTATGGGCTAATGGAAAACTTTTGGGGAAAGAACCCGAAACCGCCACTACCCACACCGAATCAGTTGGAAATGTTCTAAAAAAAATGCTCCAAGAGGCGACATGAAGTCGATTCAAGGAGCATTTTTTATTGATACTTTTTGATGGTAAGTGATAGACTAACAGGAAGTTATCCAACCTGCTAGTATCAATAATACCGTTTCTTAATCAATCCACAACTATGCAGGCATCCACAACGAGGGCGGCACAGTATCAATAATACCGTTTCTTAATCAATCCACAACCCAAAATCGCCAAAGCAGTAACAGCCTGCAAGTATCAATAATACCGTTTCTTAATCAATCCACAACCGGTATCGAAGTGGTACAGCAGGAAACCTTAGTATCAATAATACCGTTTCTTAATCAATCCACAACTAGCGGACTGACCATAGCAGCATTAAAAAAAGTATCAATAATACCGTTTCTTAATCAATCCACAACTGATCGGTGTGCTGGGTACTCTGGCAAATAAGTATCAATAATACCGTTTCTTAATCAATCCACAACTGAGCTTCGATCTTTGCCCGCTTTATTAGAGTTCAATAATACCGTTTCTTAATCAATCCACAACTGTAGGTGGAATAGACTCCATAGTCAATTGAGTATCAATAATACCGTTTCTTAATCAATCCACAACTACTTTTGTTTCTTAGTCATGTTTACCTCAGTATCAATAATACCGTTTCTTAATCAATCCACAACCATGCCTCTGTCCTGGTACTGTCTCCAGTAGTATCAATAATACCGTTTCTTAATCAATCCACAACTATAAACCGGATGTCTTTTAGTTTCAGGAGAGTATCAATAATACCGTTTCTTAATCAATCCACAACCATTCATCAATTGGAAAACATTCACATCATAGTATCAATAATACCGTTTCTTAATCAATCCACAACGCAGCGAGTGTCGAGGTAAAGGTTCAGCGTAGGATCAATAATACCGTTTCTTAATCAATCCACAACACTCCCCCTTTTGACCCACGTATTGACTCGAGTATCAATAATACCGTTTCTTAATCAATCCACAACAACCAAACTACCTATGATCATACTGTCTTTAGTATCAATAATACCGTTTCTGTTATATGTCAAAGAACGCATAAAATGAAGCCCGAACCGCGTATAATACGTTGGGTTGGGCTTGCGGTCTCTAGTGACCCTACTAAAGATATCGTTTTTTGGCAACTATTGAGCTTTGCAATCCGAAGAAATGAGTCAGAGGATTTTTAATCCCTCATGTCCCACGAAGACCTCTCAAGCAGATTTGTTACATATCTTTTGACTGTTGCAAGTCGGATGAATGAAATAGTCCTGAGCACAGCACTTAATTCTGCGGCACTGCCAAATAATATTTTATCCCACCGGTGCATTAAGCGTTCCTGGCAAATAAAATTATGTCATGGTGCTACATATGTGATTCCTGCTAACCATGAATAGGATATGATGAACCAGGAACATGTAATGCACTGCCATGAATTGATAATGCAGCACCAGGGACGCCTGCCACACCCGCAGGAAGGGATTTTATTGACGTAGCGAATCCGTGGATGTAACATGGATTGATAATTGAGCAAGTTTGTAGCGTGGATAAAAATGGTCAGGGTCTCTCCATCGCACTCAACAACTCCTTTACCTTATCTTCAATAACCAACTTACCACGCAGCAGCCATCGAGGAATTCTTAAAACATAGGCCCGAGCATGACACCCGTATAGTAAAGGTCAAAGCCACCCTTGCCTCCGGGTCGGTTGGAGGAGAAGAGCATGAGGTTGTTTTCCAAACCCTCCACAGGAACGATGACCGGTCGGTACTCATCGCTTGTGCTGTTGATTTCTGGTCCAAAATTTACCGGCTGTTGCCAGACGCCATTGCTCCAAACCGAGTAATAAAGATCAAATCCGCCAAATCCTCCCGATCGGTTTGAGGCAAAAATCATGTAAGTGTTTTCATATGTCGAGACGTAATGGGGGCATTTGTCATCACCATCAGAGGACAATGCGGATTGGTAGACGACTGTATTCAGCGTGTCTTTCGTTAGACTTTCGGCCAACTGCTCCATCCGATCAGAATAGAGTTTATCATTGAACCCATACGAGAAGATATCAAAGGAGCCGTTTCTGTTGGAGCAGAAGTAGATCAGGCTGTCACCGACTATGGTTGGGTAGAGGTCATCCGCTGATGTATTGAGTTGATTTACGGACACGCTCTTCATGGGTTTGCTTTGTTCCATAGCAATCCACTTGATGTCAAACTGGTTATCGCAGTTGTCAGCATAAAAGAGAGACGTCCAGGAAAAGTAATCGTAATTGTCGTCGCGATAGACTCCGGTCAGAAGCTGGGGTCCCAGAACATCACATGGGCTATTGGTGAAATCGGCCAGCTCCTTTATTCTACCATATTCATCATTATCAAAATCTACAGAATTGACGGTAATGGCATAGGAGCCATGTTCAAGGTCTACTTCAACCGAGAGGCCACCAGTGACCAAATCAAAGTCCTCCCTCTGGCTGTTGCGATTGGATGAGAAGACCAATAAATGATTGTTGTAATACTGGTATTGGTCTATGTTGTAGTCGTCATAAGGAGAGTTGAGATCATTGAGGTTGATCACTTCAGGGCTGATGTACACATCCAGCATATCTGGATATTCATTGTTGAAAAAGCATGAAGTACATAGCAGGAGGGAAAATAGCGGAGACAGTCTAATTGTTTTCATGGTATTGCGAGGGTAAATTGAGCGAATTTCGATCAATCTTCTGACTCACCAAATACCTACAGATAGGTAAAATCCTCCATTGTTCGTTTATCCCAACAGCAAGGTGCAGATGCTAACCCATTGAGTTGAGTAGTTCATTGATATCGTTTGAGATAATCAACTCATCTCGCTGTGTCTGAGATAGGAACCCCTCGCTTACGGAGTGGTCAATAAAATTGAATAGCTTGTCGTAATAGCCATTCGTGTTGAGGAAGGCGCACGGCTTGTCGTGATAGCCAATCTGGTGCCAGGTAAATACTTCAATGATTTCTTCCAATGTGCCAATGCCTCCGGGTAAAGCAATGAACCCATCTGACAACAGAGCCATCATGGCCTTGCGCTCGTGCATGGTGTCTACCACATGTAGTTCGGTTACTCCAGTGTGTCCTACCTCGGCGGTCATGAGTTTTTCGGGAATCACACCAATCACTTTTCCTCCGTTTTCCAGACAGGCATCAGCCGCAGCCCCCATGAGTCCGATTTTACCCCCACCATAGACCAGTTCAATACCCTTTTCGGCCAGTAACTTTCCTACAGCCTGTGCTTCTTGTTTGTATAGCGTGTTGTGTCCGGTGCTGGACCCACAGAAAATGGCAAGGCGTTTGATCATGATTTTTGGATTAATTCTCCAAAACTAGGGAATACTTTGTTTATTAAAACTACCAAACAATTACGTAGTTGCTAATATTGTATGAAGTAAACAGACTTTTGAGATGAACTATAGAACCTTAGGACGAACAGGATTAAAGATTTCAGAAATTGCACTTGGCACCTGGCAGGTCGGTGGAGGTTGGGGAGGCTCCTTTGATCGCAAGGTGGCTGATTCCATTATTCAAACTGCTCTGGACCATGGCGTCAATTTTTTGGATACAGCAGATGTTTATGATGACCAGCAGAGTGAACAAGCAGTGGGCGAGTATGTAAAAGCTGATCGTGACAAGCTCTACATCGCTACCAAAATCGGCAGAAGAATAAACCCACATGTAGCTGAAGGGTATACGCCAGAGGTACTTGAAGACTATGTCAATCAGGCCTTGAAAAACACGGGATTAGACTATTTGGATTTGGTACAGCTTCATTGTCCACCCACTTCCGTTTACGAGTTTCAGGAAGTGTTCCAGAAGCTTGAAGATATCCGGCAGTCAGGTAAGGTGAGGCATTTCGGAGTAAGCGTGGAGAAAGTAGAAGAAGCTGAAATGGCTGCAACCTACGAAGTGGTTGAATCAGTTCAGATTATCTTTAATATGTTTCGTCAGAAGCCATCTGAGGAATTGTTTCAGATGCTCAGAGAACGAGGCATTGGTGTGATCGCTCGTGTGCCGTTAGCCAGTGGGTTGCTTTCAGGTAAGATGACTGCAAACCGTGAGTTTGATCCAAATGATCATAGAGCATTTAACAGAAATGGTGAAGTGTTTGACAAAGGAGAGACGTTCTCAGGGGTTCCGCTGGACTTGGGGTTAAAGGCCGTGCAGGAGTTGAAAAATCTGTTTGGGGATGAGGAGCTGTACAAGTATGCTTTGAAGTGGATTTTAAACTTTGATGCGGTGAGCACGGTCATTCCTGGGGCGAGTAAGCCGGAGCAGGTTATATCCAACATCGAGGCTGCTAACTTGCCGGACTTCAACGAAGATCAGATGAAGTCAGTCAAGAAAATCTATGATGAGTATGTGAAAGCAGAGGTGCATCATATGTGGTAAAGGATATAAAACCTACTTCAGAGAACTCAAAGAAAACTGAGGTTTTGATGACTGAGAGCTGAAATATTCAAAGTATTAGTCGGATCGACCGATACCTTTCCTCGCTATTGCTAAGATCAGAATAAGGGAGTTACGGATAGGATTGTGAAAACCAAGGGACAAAAAAAATTACGCGCCGGGTCGTAAATGGCGCGTAATCTGAAGAGGATTGAAGAAGTAATGTGTACTCAATCGACTATAAAGGTCGTCAATTATTTACTCCAAAGCAATACCCTTATTTGGGTATTTTGACATTATTTCTTCAATTTGATATTATAAAGGTCCAATCTCCGATCTTTTAAATTCCGCACACTTCCAAACTCATGAAGCTCTTTTAGGAGCTCCAAATCCAGGTCACCGATGACAGTCATTTCTGTGTTTGGTGTGGCTTCAGCCTTGATGGCATTGGTAGGGAACGCAAAGTCCGAAGGGGTGAAAATAGCACTTTGTGCATACTGAATGTCCATATTATTCACCTTGGGTAAATTACCCACACAGCCGGCAATGGCCACATAACATTCGTTTTCGATGGCTCGGGCCTGTGCGCAGTACCTTACTCTATTAAATCCGTTTTGAGTGTCGGTAAGAAATGGTACAAACAGGATTTCCACACCTTGTTCGGCATATAGACGAGCGATTTCCGGAAACTCTACATCATAACAAATCGTAATACCGATTTTTCCAGCATCCGTATCAAACACTTTGACCTTATCACCACCGGTCATGCCCCAGGAGCTCTGCTCTGATGGGGTAATGTGGATTTTTTCGTAGCTATCCCAGGAACCATCTCGCCGACAGAGGTAAGAAACGTTGTACAACGTTTCATCGCGAATCTCAGGCATGGATCCAGCGATGATGTTCACATTGTAAGCAACTGCAAATTCAGTGAATTTTTCACGTAAAAACTGAGTGTGCCTCGCTAATCCACGAATGGCTTCCGGCGCACCCAGATGATTGAATTCAGCCATGAGTGGCGCATTGAATAGCTCCGGGAACAGAATGAAGTCTGATTGGTAATCACCAAATGCATCAATGAAGTACTCCATTTGCTCTACCAGGGCATCTACGTCTTTAAGTGGTCGCATTTGCCATTGCACAAGGCCTACACGGATGTAAGTACGTGGCGCATTAATGAGCTGCTCTTTTTCCTGATAGTAGATGTTGTTCCACTCCAGTAAAGTCGCATAGTCCTTGGATCTGGAATCACCAGGTAGATAGTTTTTTAGAATCTTTTTTACGTGAAAATCATTGCCAATCTGGAAGTTGAGAATAGGATCATGAATCTCACGAATTTTCACTGCGTCAATGTATTGCCGTGGAGTCATCTCGCCGGCATAATCAGCATAATTAGGGATACGCCCTCCTGCGATTATGGACTTCAGGTTTAAGTTCTCGCAAAGTTCTTTACGCCCATCGTATAGACGTCTTCCCAGTCGCATTCCCCGATAATCCGGGTGAACGAACACATCAATACCGTACAGCACATTGCCATCTGCATCGTGCGTGCTGAAAGACTCATTGCCTGTTATTTTATTGTAGGTGTGGTTGTCTCCATATTTTTGATAATCCACAATGATCGCCAGCGCGGCAGCCACCATTTTTCCTTCTACCTCTATGCATAATTGACCTTCGGGAAAGATTTTTAACAGGCGCTTGATGTCCATCTTTTCCCAATAGGGATCTTCTACACCTTCATATACCCGTTCCATGATTTCCCGAACCTCGGGATAATCTGTCAGCTGTAGGTTTCTGAGGTGTACGTTGAGTTTTTTGGCTTTAGAGTTTTCACTAGATCTTTCCATATTCATAAGAATAAACCGAAATATGCTCTTTTTGATTGGAAGTTGTGGAAAAAGAATGCAATCCGATGCCTGAGGTGGTGCTTTTCTTTAATTTTGCCGACAAATAAATCAAAAACACTCACATGCGTTATTACAATACCCTGATTGAAACCATTGGCGATACTCCTTTGGTGAAGTTGAATAGTGTAAATAAAGGGATCAAAGGGACCATTTTGGTGAAAGTGGAGTATTTCAACCCAGGTAACTCGGTGAAGGATCGCATTGCGCTGAAAATGGTTGAAGACGCTGAAAAAGAAGGGTTGTTGAAGCCAGGAGGGACGATCATCGAAGGTACTTCTGGTAATACCGGTATGGGATTGGCGCTGGTGGCTCAGGCCAAAGGGTATAAGTGTGTTTTCACACTAGCTGATAAGCAATCGCAGGAGAAAATTGATATACTCAGAGCGGTGGGAGCAGAAGTAATTGTATGCCCGACCAATGTGCCGCCTGAAGACCCAAGATCGTATTATTCCGTAGCTAAGCAATTGAATAAGGATATCCCGAATTCCTTTTACCCAAACCAGTATGATAACACCTCCAATACAGCAGCACATTATGAATCTACAGGTCCTGAAATCTGGAGAGATACAGCAGGTAAAATAACGCATTATGCCGCAGGCATGGGAACTGGAGGAACCATCTGCGGTACTTCCAAGTACCTAAAAGAACAAAATAGCAAAGTGGAATCTGTTGCCATTGATTCCTACGGTTCTGTATTTAAAAAATACAAGGAGACGGGTGTTTTTGACGAGCAAGAGATCTATCCATATCTAACCGAAGGCATTGGTGAGGACATCCTGCCTAAGAACGTAAACTTCGACATGATCGACCACATCGTAAAGGTCACTGATAAAGATGGAGCGGTGATGGCGCGTAGATTGTCAAGAGAAGAAGGGCTTTTCATCGGTTGGTCATGTGGTTCTGCTGTGCATGGCGCCCTTGAGTTTGCCAAAGAAAACCTGAAGGAAGATGACGTGATGGTGATTCTCTTACCAGATCATGGAACCAGGTATTTGGGTAAAGTGTATAACGACAACTGGATGAAGGATCACGGATTCCTGGAGTCCAGAAAGTTTGCCACTGCCAAAGACATTATTGAAAGTAGAAATGGATCTGCCGAACTGAAGACCATTCAGCAAGACTTGAAAGTAGGCGAGGCTATTGTGACCATGAATCAGAATGGAATTGATCAGGTGCCTGTCGTCAATGCGAAAGGAGAGTTCGTTGGGAGCTTAAACGACACCAAAGTCCTGAAGAGCCTGTTGGAAAACCCGGAGATCAAGAATTCGCCAGTTAGCGAAATCATGGATGCACCATTCCAGTTTGTGGGGATGGACAATACCGTGGATGTGTTGTCCTCTTTGATTCGTAAGCATGCCAGCGCCTTACTCGTAAGAGATGAAAACAATCAGGTACATATCGTCACGCAAAGTGATCTCTTAATGGCGATAAGTGCTAATTAGGAAGTTTGCTCTGCGTCGATTATCTTTGAGATAGTACGAAACAAATCTTTAACTCTTTGCTTGCAAGCCCTCTTCTGAATAAAGGAGAGGGTTTTTTATAATACTTCGTTGATAGCCTGCTCCAGAACTGCGGCAGACTTTATGTCTGATTTACTCAAGAATTTGTCGATAGGAATTTGCACGGCTTTCATGCCCTCCAAATGTCCAGAGATAACGATTACTTTGGGAGGGGAATCGAGAGTTTCCAGAGCTTCCATGCCGTCAAGATAGGGCATTTCAAGATCAAGTAACAAAACATCAGGCTGTTCTTTCACACACGCCATGATTCCTTCCACAGGATTTGAGTATGTAGATATTAACTCCGCAGATTTCATGTCTTCAAAAAACACTTTTAGTAGTTTTAAGAAAAGTGCGTCATCGTCTATTGCCAGGCATTTGATCATAAGGTAGTCAGGCTTAAGTATTTATGGTTTTTCGAAACGTTAATTGGCGGGAGTGGTTACTAAATTACAATTTAAATTGAATTAAAGATGAAAGATATCACATTCGATAATAAGGATAAAATGGCGATAATTGGTTTGGGAACCTGGAAATCCGATAAGGGTTTGGTGTATAAGGCCGTTCGTAGAGCCATAGAAGTTGGGTACCGACACATCGATTGTGCAGCGATTTATGGAAACGAAGCTGAGATCGGTGAGGCTTTTGCTGATGCGTTTAAAGCCGGAGATATCAAACGTGAAGACCTCTGGGTCACTTCCAAACTTTGGAACACCGCGCACAAGGCAACTGCTGTAAAGCCGGCACTTGAGAAAACACTCGCTGATCTACAATTGGAATACCTGGATCTCTACTTAATGCATTGGCCCATTGCGATGAAAGAGGATGCTGGTTTTCCATTTAAAGGAGAGGATTTTTACACACTCGATGAGGTGCCACTAGAGGAAACGTGGGAAGCGATGCTAAAAGAAAAGCAAGAAGGACTCGTTAACCATACTGGTGTCAGTAATTTCCACATCGACAATCTGGAAACTCTTGGTCGAATTGAATTTCCTGAAATGAATCAAGTAGAAATGCACCCATTCCTACCGCAGCAGAAGCTAGTGGATTATTGTAAAGCGAAGGGGATCAACATGACCGCCTATTCGCCATTGGGATCGATGGATAGACCTGCTCGCGCAAAGCAGGAAAATGAGCCGATGTTAATGGAGCAGCCAGTAGTCCAGAAAATTGCTGAAAAGCATGGTGCTTCTCCCGCACAGATTTTGATTAATTGGTCTGTGCAACGTGGGATTGCAGTAATTCCGAAATCCACCAACGACCAGCGAATAGCGGATAACTTCAATGCAGCTACTATTGAGCTAACAGCCCAGGAGGTGGAACACATTGATGGTATACAGTCGGGATTCCGATTTATTGATGGATCGATATGGGTAGGAGAGGGTTCGCCGTATCGTTTGGAGGATTTGTGGGAATTGTAGTTTCAACTAAATGATTATTTTGGTGGGAAATTTCCACCAGATCATGATCATTCAAAAAGCGGCTAACCGATTCCTTCAAACAGACACCTTTCGAAACGCGGTAGTTTGGGCCATTATATCCTGCTCCATTCTACTAGGGATCGAAACATACTACCCAGCAAGTAATCGCCTGTTCATTGGGTTTGATGTGTTCTTTTCCATTTTCTTTTTGGTGGAGTTGCTGATACGCATTCTGGCTTCAGGAAATCTATTTCGTTTTTTCGGACTCTTTAAACGAGTCAAAAATGAAGATGGAGAATATCAAATTAGAGTAGACGAAGTTGGGTTTTGGAATTGGTTCGATTTTTTGATTGTCCTGTTTACAACCATTAGTTTATTCAAACACATCGTAGAACATCCGGAGTTTCTGATTGTCAGCCGACTGTTCAGGATTTTGAGAATCTTCCGGTTACTGGAAGTGAGTAATGAGTTGAAGAATGTGGAGAAACGCATTATCAGCATCATTCCCACCATATTCTCCTTTGTTCTATTACTGGGTATTCTCATTTACATCTATTCGATCATTGGTGTGTATTTGTTCGAACACAAAGACTTTGGGATGGCGGATTTTTCCACACTTCCTGGCGCGCTAATGACACTTTTTCAGTTGATGACACTGGATGGGTGGACTGAGGTAATGAATGCTGCCAACTCCACATTGTATCAGGG
>JAMWZA010000084.1 GCA_024305105.1 Marinoscillum sp. | reverse complement strand
GTACTGAAAAGCAATGGATTAAAAGAAAAAATGGTTTTGATTAAATATTAGATTTTATACGTTTAACCAACGCATGACTAGTGATAATCTCGGCAAACTCGTCGCGTAAATTGGCTAATTCTACCTGATGAACCATCTCGGCATCTACTACCTGACCATCAGGAAGTACTTTTTGAAATGCCGCAGTTGCGTCTTCGATGAGTATGGTTTGGAAGCCCAGGTTGGCAGACATGCGCACGGAGGTAGAAATGCAGTGTTCTGTAGTTAAGCCGACCATGACGACCACATCGGTAGCATGCTGGTGTAGCCAATGTTCTAATTGGGTTCCTATGAATGCACTATTGACCGATTTATGAAATACCTCTTCATTGACAGTTGGCTTTACTTCTTCCTTGATTTCATGACCTTTTTTGGAGGGGTGAAGAGGGGATTCTGGATTGATCGAGTCATGTTGGATGAAAACTCTGTGGAGGTCATGATCACGAAAATACTTCAACAACAATGAGCAGTTGCTTTCGGCGGTTAAATTGTTTCTAACTCCACCGTAGAAGTGCAGTTCATCCAACCCCTTTTGGATATCGATCAGGACTAAGGCATAATTCATATGTAAAGGAAAATTAGCTCCTTTAGACTAAAAATGCGAGCTCACAGAGCTCGCATTTAATTTTATGATTTGAACGTGATATCCAATTCGATGGGAACAGATTTTAGTGCTTTAGAAACGGGGCAGCCTTCTTTTGCACCATTAGCATATTCTTTAAACTGCTCTTCGGATAAGCCGGGCACTTTTCCTTCGAGGCTTAGTTTGATTGAGCCGATTTCAAATCCACCTTCTACCTGATCCAGGCTTACTGTGGCCGTTACATCAAGTTCTTCTGCTTCATGCCCATCTTGCTGTAGCCCAAAACTAAGCGCCATCGCAAAACACCCGGCATGCGCTGCTCCGATCAGTTCTTCGGGGTTGGTACCAGCTTTTCCATCTTCATCTTCGAATCGAGCTTTGAACGTATAGGCCGTCTTGTCGAGAACTCCACTCGGAGTTGTAAGCGTTCCTTTACCGTCTTGTCCTGTTCCTTTCCAGATTGCGTTTGCTTTTCTTTTCATCTATTCATTTAATTTTTGGTTCTAGTTATCTAAGGCATTAACGCTCATTATGTTTGTTGATATTTTCAATTCGTGATTTATGAAATGTATTTACAATGGGGTATTAACTGATGAATCTGATGTGCGATTCCCGATCAATGACCTGGCGTTGTTGAGGGGATATGGTATTTTTGATTTTTTCCGGTTGTCTGAAGGAGTACCTTTGTTCATGGAAAACCACCTGGACCGGTTTTATAAAGGTGCTCAACGCGTTCGACTTCCAGTGCCCGTCCAACGAGAACCGTTGAAATCACTTCTATTGGAAATGTTTCGTGAGAATCACATGCCGATTTCTGGGATTCGCATGATTTTGACCGGAGGTACTGGAAATGGGGCTTTCGCTATTGGCCACCCTAACCTGATAGTTACGCAAGAGCCTATATCATTTCCTACCCAACAGATGTATCGGGAAGGTGTAAAGCTAATAACGCACGAGCACTTGCGTGATATTCCAGAGGTGAAGACAATCAACTACATGACCGGGATATGGCTTCAAAACCGTGTCCGCGAGCAAGGGGCGTTTGATGTACTGTATACGCACAATGGCTGTGTGCATGAGTTGACGCGAAGTAACCTATTTATTGTTACTGAAAATAATGAAATTATCACTCCAACTGAGCAAGTTTTGAAGGGAGTAACTCGGAGGCAGATAATTGAAGAAGCATCCAGCAAATGGACAGTTCAAGAGCGATCTTGTACAATGGATGAGTTGCGCACGGCCAGGGAAGTATTTATAACTGGGACGACTAAGAGAGTGTTACCAATAAGTGCTGTTGATCACTACACGTATCATTCAGCCAATGAAGGATCTGTGACCCGAGAGCTCATGAAATTATTTGGTCAAATAGAACAGCATTACATTGGAACTAATAGGTTCTAAGCTGCTCCTGAAACCTTCGGGAATGGCCTGTAGGCGTAGTAACTCAAAACAAATTCCAGTGCCTCAATAATGGCCTCATTGATTGGAAGTATTTGATTGCCAAGGTGAAAATCTATTTGCATCAGGTTTTGATAGTAATCTGAAAAAATAGGGACTGGCTCGCCTTTTTTAAGCTGTTCCATGGCCAGGGTATAATTTGCGGCCTGGTTTTCTTTGATAAGCTTGCAGGTTACAAGTCGCAGTTCACCCAGTTTGTCTCTACCGGCTCCATAGCCAAATAATCGGCAGATAAGTCCGCGATACGAGTATTGAGAGCAACTTCCCTGAGTTACATTATCTGCTGCAAGTGGAGAGAACACATGGCAAATAGGAGAGTTGTTTTGCTGAAGTAAATCGAGTTTGGATTCAGCTTCATGAGTTAGGAACCAATGGAAGGCGAGCGGTAAGAACTCAAGCGGACTGGCTTCAATATCAGCTTTATTACAGCACTTGCCACAGCCGCTTAGGCAATGGAGTCCTGAGTTTCTTTGGAATTCACCAATTTCTTTATCGAGGCGACTAAACAGCTGCTCAATCGCTTTTACCTTGCGTACAATAGACATAGAACGAAGTGCGAAGCTAGAACTAATTTTTGATTAATGGATGCTGATTTTTAAGCTTACCGTTCAATTGGAAACTCTACGAAAAATTTAGAGCCTTTTTCGTATTCGCTTTCACACCAAATACTTCCATTGAGTGCTTCTACATATTTTTTAACAATCGCCAAGCCAATTCCAGTGGACGCTTCTCCATCCGTAGGTTTGGGGCTTAACTTCTGAAATCTACTGAATAGAAGTTTTTGTTCTCTTATCGAGATTCCCTGACCATTGTCTGATACCACTATTCGGAAGTAGTCGCCACTTTCCAGAATACAGAGACTAACCTCTACCTGACCTCCCTTTTGGGTGTACTTGATGGCGTTTGATACCAGATTACTAATGATCTGATTGAAGTATCCAGTATCGATTTTGGTTTTCAGTTGCTGCTTTTTAGAGCAGTAAGTCAGGGTGATATTCTTCTCGTTTGCGATTGTTTTAAAGTTATTGACCTCATCCTGAAGGGCTGTAGAAATGTTGGTTAGCGAAAGGTTTAGCTCTATGTTCCCTGAGTTTATAGCACTTACATTTAAGATCCGTGTAATGAATTTTTCCATTCGCTCAGAGGATTCAACGACATGTCCCAGGAATTCATTGAATTTTTCATTCTCGCTCTCTTTCAATACCAGATTGGTGTAGCCTTTAATTAAGTGCAAGGGATTTCTCAAATCATGTGATACGACGCTAATCAGAAAATCTTTTTCTTCGTTGAGATCTGCGAGCTGCTTATTTTGCCGGTTTAGCTTTTCCTTTTGCTTTTCTATTTCCCTGGTTCGCTCCACTACCTTTTGCTCCAATGTGTCGTAAAGCATGGCATTGTGAACGGTCACAGCGATCTGACCTGAAAGCAAAGAAAGCAAGTCAGTTCGGTCTGTATTGAAGCTGCCTTTGGTTAATCGGTTTTCCAGGTAGATAATTCCAATTAATTCTTGCTGGTGAATAATTGGTAAACAGAGAAGGCTGGCTACGTCTGCATTCCTTAAGTAATCATCTTTATCGAAACGCTCATCCTTTACCGGCTCATCTAAAATAACAGTATCCTTGGTTCTGAGGACATATTGAATAACTGAGAGTGGTAATTGGTCATTCGCATCGATCAGCTTTGGAGCTGTCATCTGAGTGCCTTCTGCAGAACTTTTGGCATATAAGTTGGCCTTGTTTTCTTCAATGAGTAGAAAAGCTCCCGTTTGTGCACCAGCATTTTCTACCACAATATCCAATAGCTTTGGGATTGCTTTGGTTAACTGAATTTCACTAGATATGGTGCTAGCGGCTTTGAGTACAGAAGCTAGATCCAATAAATTGTTTCCGCTCATGGAGCCGTAGGAGAATGACCCTTCGCTGAAGCTTGTCTGTATATCTCGCTTTCTTTCTTCCTGTATAAATGGAAACTCCTGTTTAAGACTGTTGACCTTGCTGAGTGCTCCCCACTGCCGATAAGCTTTTATAGCTTTAGTCAGGTAATATAGCTGTAAAGCTTCATCCTGAATTTTGTGAAAATGTCTGCCAGCCAGTTCATAGATCATGGCTTGCTCATTCAGGTAATCATTGGTATCTGATAGTCGGAGCGCCTTATCGTATTTTTCCTTAATATCAAGTTTGTCCGGCTGAGTCAGTCCCAGTAGTTCGGCTTCCACTGCCAGGTATTTGTGCATGAAATTCATGGGAGCATGATTCGCCCATTTTTTCATTTTCTTTTGATTGGACCTCACCCGCTTGATCAATCGGTTTCTTGACTCCTTAGTGCCTGATGCTAGTCGGATACAGGTGAGTGAATCATAAAAATAAACAACTGGAATGTAGGCGGTGCTTAAAATGACATCCAGATTGTTTTTGCACTGATCAGCTCCTGCCAGCGCATCTTCGTATCGACCGAAGAGATAATTCAAATACAATTTATAGTACGCAATGTGGAAGTGGGCCGTTCCGTCATCAGAGAGCTCGTCATTCGAATTTCGATAGACGGACTCATCAAAAGTGTTCCCTTTTAAAATCCACGGTTGTTTATTGTCCGCCGACACCAGATTGCTGATCCCTTGATACACTATCTGTTGATACAGAAAATAGCCCTTCTGGTTGAGGGTCTGCATCTTGTCAATGAACCCTTCCATTTCGATCTGCACCTCGGGAAGTCTTCTGCCCAGGAGGAAGCTAGTGTAAGACTTTTGAAAAGCTGAAGTGGCTGCATACTGATTGTCTCCAATTTCCAGCGAAACCAGATAAGCCTCTTCAGTTGGTTTCTGACTAAGCTCGAGGTGTTCTTTCCAATGGTTGATAAATGTATGATAGATCACCAATGTCTTTGGAACCACGGCAGTGTTTTTGCTGGATCGTTCCAGTAAGGCAAGGGACAGTTGTCCAAACTCAAATCCTTTATCGTATTGGCCAAGCACACCACATAAAATCGTGCCGTAAGCTCCATAAAATGGGATTGAGTCCATGGAGTTGCCATGCTTCAATGACAGCTGCATCGACTTAAAAATCACCAGAGGGAATAGTTTTGGGAAGTTGTGATAAGAAGCGGTACTGATGCTGGTCATCATGTTTATGGCTAGGGACATGCTCTCATCTTCCATTTCCGGGAGCTGTTTGAAATAGGCCATTGATTTGCCTCTGAGCTTAACTTTTGTTTTGATCAGCCCTTTGAGAATGTCCAGGTCTTTAGGGTTGGATGGTAGCTTGATTCCAGCAATTTTCAGGATTGAAAGGCCAAAATCAATTAGCTCGATGTGCTTCCCACGTGCGATGTGAGACTGCACCAAGATGTTGTAAGTTTTTAGTTTTTCTATTTTAGTCTGAGCATGGTCGAGTAAGGCATTTCCAAGAGCATCCATGGCCTCATAATCGCCAAGTAGATAATTGCTCTCCATTGCCGCTAAATAGATCTCAAAGCACAGGTCGTGATGGGACTGCCAAAAAGATTCGTTCAGACATTTTTTAGCAAAGGTGTAATAACGAAGCGCAGAGTCGTTGGCTGTAGCTGACGCGGCCTTGTTACCAGCAGTAAGGTTGAGTTGTGCGAGTTTGGTGTTGTAGCCATCGTCCTTTGATGGTACCCCAAGGTTAAGCTGATCTACTACATCAAAGATTCTGTCAGAATCCTCCTTCAGGTCAATGTTGTTTAGCAGCAGGTCGCCTATTTGTTGATGTACTTTTGATTTTTCCTCTTCAGGAATTAACTCATATGCGGCTTGTCTGATGCGATCATGCGCAAAACGATAGACCAAAATGCTTTGTAAGTCTATCTTCGTAATGTTTTTCATTAAAGCAACATCACCCTGACTTTCTTCTACTACCAAAAGCTGTTCGACAACCGCTTTCCATAAATCATCCAACAGTTCTGTGGGCTCTTGCTGAATGTAACTTAGTGTTTGCAAATCAAAGCGATCACCAATACATGCACCATAGGTAAGTTGGGTCTGGACACTTTGGTCCATTTTGCGCAATTTTTCGATCATGAATTCCACCACATTATCGGTGAAATTGGTGGATTCTAATCCTTTAGCGTCCCATGTCCATTCCCTGGTTTTAGCATTAAACCATACGAGTTCGCTTTCATAAATGGACTTAAGGAATTGGCTTACAAAAAATGGGTTACCAGCAGTTTTCCCATAAATGATATTGGATAAAACACGTGACTTGGATTCGGAGGTCTTAAAAGTGTCCTGCACCATGTTCAGTACATGTTCGAACTCCAGGTCGTTTAAATGCAGCTCCTGAATAGTGATGCCTTGCCTCGGCAATTCCTTGAATACCAGGTTTACCGGATGAGATGGGTAGAGTTCATTGTCTCTATAGGCGCCAATAAAGTAGAAATATGGAAGATCAGCTTCTGTAATTAGGTGCTTCAGTAGTTTTAGAGAGGCATTATCGGTCCACTGCAGGTCATCGATGAACATGACGATTGGGTGCTCCTTTGTGGCTAGTGCTCTTACGAACTGACTGAAGATGTAATTGAACCTGTTTTGAGCTTCGTTAATGCCCAGGATGGGTAGTTTTTCTTGTTTGCCAATGATGAGCTCTAGATTGGGAATAAGGTCCGTAATCAACTTTCCTTGCTCACCCAAAGCATTAATTATGGCATCTCTCCATTTGGAAAGGCGCTCCTCGTTCTCGGATAAGAGCAGAGAAACCAAACCTGACAGTGCTTGAGTAATGGCCTGATACGGTCGATCCTTCTGATACTGTTGGTGTTTGCCCTTGATGAAATATCCCTTCTTTTGTGTGATGGGCTTATAGATTTCATAAATGAGGGATGTTTTTCCTGTGCCAGATTTACCAGACACCAATGTGATCTGTTTGGAGTTGCTACCAATCTGATCAATGCTTTTTATGAGCGATTCGATTTCGTCAGCACGTCCATAGATTTGGGAAGGCAATTGAAATTGTCCAGACTCATCATTTTCTGCAAGGTCAAACCGATGGATCTCGACTTTCATTGCTAGTTGCTCCAGACACTTTTGTAAGTCATTGAGCAATCCTCGAGCGGATTGATATCTGTTCTCTACATTTTTTTCGAGCAGTTTAGCAAGGATATCAGAGAAAACAGGAGGGATGTTCGAATTGATCTCAGAGGCTTTTTTTGGAATCATGGCCAGATGTGCATGAATCAATTCAAGAGGATCGCCGCTCTGGAAGGGAAGCTCACCAGTAAACAATTCATAGAACACTACACCTAATGAGTACAGATCTGACCGGTAATCTACTGCATGATTCACTCTGCCGGTTTGCTCAGGGGAGATGTAGGGTAGCGTACCTAGAAGCTGGTCACTCATCCCTTTCACACTCAGCTTGATGTCCACATTGATGGCCAGACCAAAATCAATTAATTGGATTTCATTGTTGTGGTTTATGAGGATGTTGTGAGAGCTAATGTCTCGGTGAATCAGTTTATGACTGCTATGAACTTCACTTAGACATTCTGTAATGCTGATGGCAATTTTTAAACAATCCAAAAATGATGGATTCTGAGATTGACGCCATTGTTTTAAAGACTTGCCGTCAAAATACTCCAATACTAAAATAGGGGCAACTTGGTCTTCTATCAGATCTAGTGAGGCTCTGATTCCTTTCGTTTCTATGTTTCTCAGGAATTTATCTTCATTGTATAACTGCGAAGAATGTGGGTGGTAGTTGAACTCCTCCTTCATCACCTTTAGGATCACCTCCTGACCATAGGTATCATCGCTCAATTGATAAATTGAGGAATTAAAGCCTTCTGCGATTTTAGATGCCCTGTCTAATAGGTTCATAGTAGTTGATTATCCACCTACCCAGTAGGATAGCATAGCACTCAAATATATCCATACCCCACAGATCAACCCATAAATTGCCGCAGGTATTGGTCCCTTATTCGATGAACGCGTGAGAAGAAACGGTAAGGAAAAAGAAATCAGTGCTTCACAAATAATCACATAAACTGGAGCATTAAATATCATGGGAACATTCTGATGATACCACCACCATCCTGCATCTTTAGCCAGATGCTCATAAAGTGGAATGTACATGCCACCAGCGATACCAAGTATGATCGAGGAAACGGCCCATCCTTTCCATTTACTCAGAAGTAATCCATAGTAACCGAGCTGGATAAGCACATTGGCCCACGCAAGTGGCATGTAAGCCGGAGATGACCAGATCATAGGCTCATCTCCAGGGTAGACCAGGTTGTTGATGGTGTCAACCAGATAATGATCTGCAAAAAGTTCGAGTAAACCAGCTATGGTTCCCAGTAGGACCAGTTTGATCATCGTTGGGTGTTTTGTGATCAATGTGTATGCCACATAAGTACCATAAAGCCCGTAAGTGATCATAGCCGCTGAGGCAGGGCCGGCTTCCAAAACGGAACTACCAATGGACCAGCTCATTAATATGCCCTGGGTGATTACAATGAACCAGGTTAATTTCTTGTCAGTTAGGTTATTCATGATTTGATTTAGTAATGGTTTATTCCCCAGTTTTCCGTTAATGATGGCGGGATCACGAATCGAACCCGCTTGCCGTCATTGTAATGTCTGATGTAGCCTTGCAGCATAAGTTTATTGAACTCACCGGTCATTTTTTGGACAAGTATGTGATGCTCAGCTTTGGCAATGTGGGCGGAAACGATTTGAGAAAACTTCAGAATGAGATGATCCTTTAAACTGGAATGATCACGAATGCCAATCATCTCTGTAAGTGGTTTGTTTACGGCTTTCTGTATGTCTTGAAAGAAAAACCAAATGAGGTATTCTGGAACCTCGTCGAATAGGTTTCCCGGAATCATGTGTTTGATAAATGCCAAACAGGAGTTTGTGAGGGCTTTTCCTTGTTTAGATTCAGCAGCTTGATGTTTTAGGATGGCGCTGGCAAGTTCCCAATTGTCCTCAAAAGAATCGGCTAGCAAATCACTATTGAGACCTATCAAATGTCCGATTACCTTCCAGCAATGTGTGTAAGCAGCAATCTGCTGTTCGGACAGCCCTATGTTTAACTGCTGCAGTCCACTCAGGATGATGGGTGAAAATGACATCAAGGTTCCCGCTAAATCTTCCTGATTGATTGGTTCGCCCAACCGGTTGATGTCCCAGCCATTAGCATTGAATTTAGGAGACTTTAGAAAGTGTCTGATGGACGCATGAATCAACCGTACTTTTTGCACTGTGATGATGCCTTCTCCTTCCGGCGCCAATCCTCCGGGCTGAAGTACGTTTACCACCATTTGGGCCGTTTCCATAAGTCGACGAACCAGTGGATCTATTTGTCCATTGTGTTCTACCAATCGTCCCGTATCATATAGGACTTCCGCACCATTAGCGCAAGAGTAGCACATAGGTAGGGACTTAAGGTTGAGGAGCATAAAAACTTCTGGGCCATATTCACTAAAAACTTGCTGTCCCTGTTCTATTAACGTTTTATCTGCCCATTCTGGCATTCTGCCGGATTCCTCAAAATAGTTAGCGACTATTTGTTGGATACGCTCAGGGAAGTTTGATAACAGGTTTTTACTAAAGCTGGAGTTGCGATGAAGCGTAATAAATATTTCATTAATACGATCTTCATAGCCTTCATCGATGATTGCAGAAATGGTGTTGTCCGCCAGTGGATCAGCAATAGCACGCTTTGACTCCAGAAAGTCAATAGTTAGGTTGCTTTTTGAAAACATGGATTCTTATCAAATAGGTTGGCTTCTAAAATACACTGATTTTGGTAGCTAAGACCATATTTGATTCAAGAAAATATGCAAAATGGCATTTTTCGAATAGAAGATTGTCATGTAAAAAGCTCCTGGACTAGCACGGCTCACATTCTTCTTCCTCGGTTTCGAATTCTATGGTGGCATGATCTATGTGCTCATCTTTGAGCAAGTCTTTTGCTTGTTGTTTGATATCCGATAGCTCATCAAGCGACGTGTAAGGCTCTACTACCAGATGAATGGATAGAATGTTGTAGCGACCATCCATGGACCAGGTATGGCAGTCGTGTGTGCTTTTTACTCCTTCCAGTCCTTCGAGCTTTTCATGAATGCGTTTAATGTCAACCTTCTCAGGAGTGCCTTGCATAATAATTTTAACCGCTTCTTTCAGGTTTTTAACAACATTGTATAGGATAAAGATGGCTATGCCAATAGCCAGCACTGCGTCTATACGCGGCAGATCATAGAAATAAAGGGTGATGGCGGCTATCAGTGTGGCGACCCAACCTAACACATCTTCTAAGAGATGCAGGTATACAGCTCGTTGATTGATGGATGAACCCCCATGAAGCTTCCATGCGGCGAGTCCATTTGCGGCTATTCCACCTATGGCGAAATAGATCATCCCTACAGCATCTGGAGTCTCAGGGTTGATCAATCGTGGAATGGCTTCTGATAGAATAATCGTAGATCCAATGACCAGAATCAACGAATTAAGAATAGCACCAAGTACAGAGAATCGGCGATAGCCATAACTGTAGCTCTTGTCCCTGCCTCTATACGAGAGTTTTTGGAAATACCAGGCGGCACCTAGCGAAAGGCTATCGCCAAGATCATGTAGCGCATCAGAAATTATAGCGACGCTGTTGGTATAAAGCCCTCCTACAAGTTCAATTGCTGAGAAAACCAAATTGATGAAAAAGGCAATGCGAATCTTGCCTAACGAACCATCGTCAGATAAATCATTGTGATCATGATGATGGTGATGTCCCATATCAATTTGTGTTGATCAAATGTCTCAAAAAAAGTCCTATAAATGATAGAAATCGAACTGATTTTCATCAAGAGTGATCCCAGTGCCAGACATTTGTCATGATAAATTAGTAGACTTTTCCAGGTCTTTTTTGTCGATTGCTTTTATCCTTTTCTTTTTGATCCGTTAGCACATGCTTCGCCCGATCAAATACTGTTTGGGTAGTAGTTCCAAAATCCGGACCTTTTTCCTCTATGATGTGGGTATGCCCCGGGGCGAGTATTTTCAGCTTCATTTGCTTAGTGTCTGTATCGCTGCTCAGCGATTCAAGATAGACATCCATCGATTCGATTTGATCATTGTATTTTGAGAGCTTTTTGAAGCTTTCCTGAATGTTTTCAATTAAATCCTGACTTGCATTGAAGTTAGTGGGTTCTACGTGTATATCCATATTATGCTAACACGCCATAAGCAGGAACGTTTTGATTTTTTTGATTTAATTGATGGTGTTCTGGATTATTGCCATCCTGAAGCGTAGTTTAAGAAATAAAAAAATAAAAGGCTTGATGAAGAGTGAATAATCTGGTAGGGTCCATTGAATGGATGCTTTTAGATCTCCATTATAAACGTGCCAGTATCATCGAGCCTTCTGATAATACTGATTTCTCCACCCTGGAAAGACTTTACTACCAACTGAGCTTTAATAAAAAAAGCGACCATTTGGTCGCTTTTTTAGTTTAATTAAACTGTTCTGTCTCGATCAAATTGTTCCAGATAGTCAGCGACTCTTCTGACAAACATTCCGCCAAGTGCTCCATCTACTACGCGGTGATCGTAGCTATGTGATAAGAACATTTTGTGACGAATAGCGATAAAATCTCCCTGAGGCGTTTCCACAACAGCCGGTTTCTTTTGGATGGCTCCAAGCGCCAATATTCCTACTTGAGGTTGCATAATGATTGGCGTGCCCATCACATTGCCAAACGACCCGACGTTAGACACGGTGTAAGTACCACCCTGGAGATCATCTGGCTTCAATTTATTGTCTCTGGCTCTTCGAGCCAGATCATTCACCTTCTCGGTAAGTCCGACCAGGTTGAGCTGATCGGCTCGGTGTATCACTGGTACAATAAGATTACCAGTAGGAAGTGCCACGGCCATTCCAATGTTGATATCTCCTTTTTTGACAATGTTGTTTCCATCGACCTGCACATTGATCATTGGGTAGTCTCTGATAGCTTTAACGACTGCCTCTATCATGATCGGAGTGAACGTGAGTGCCTGTCCTCTTTCTTTGAACGCACCCTTCATTTTGTTTCTCCAATGTACCATATCACTTACATCCGCTTCAACAAAAGAAGTCACATGCGGAGATATCTGTTTAGAAGCAACCATTCGGTCCGCAATCATCCTGCGCATGCGATCCATTTCAATGATTTCATCCTCGCCACTTACCGTAACTGGCATAGGTTGAGGCGCTGCTCTTTTTGCAGGACTTACTGGAGAGCTAGCTGGGGTTTGTGCAGGATCAGGTCCGTTTTGACGTTCTTGCACATAACTTAGGATGTCTTTCTTAGTGATGCGTCCGTCTTTCCCTGAGCCATCGAGTTTTTCCAACTCTTCCAGTGCAATGCCTTCTTCTTTGGCGATGTTTCTCACCAATGGCGAGAAGAATTTATCACCTGCTTTGGAGGGTATGGGTTCAGCAGATACCGCAGCACTAGCCGTTTGCATTATTTCTTCAGCTGCTTCTACTGCCTTTTTTTCTTCTTTCGCTGGACTTTCTGCCGGGGTGCTGGCACCATCTCCATCTATTTCTATGATCGCTATCGGCTTACCTACTTCGATCACGTCTCCTTCCTGAGCTAAAATTTCTTTCAGCACACCTGCATGAGTAGAAGGAATCTCTGTATCTACCTTGTCAGTAGCCACTTCCAGTAGGGATTCATCCTCCTCTATTGAATCGCCAATATTTTTGAGCCAGGAGAGTACTGTGCCCTCCATTACGCTTTCGCCCATTTTGGGCATGACCATTTCTACTTGAGCCATAGAATATTTTGTTTGTTGTTTATTTTCGGGTTACACAAAGATAAATAATTCTGTCAATTGCTGGAAAAGTTAATTCTGAACATGTTTAGGGCAGCCAGTGCACTAAATTTTATATTGAGAATTCGATCCTTCGAAAAATTAAATTTCTTCGCTACGGTTTTTTCACCATCTGCATAAGCGATCCATACGGTTCCGACAGGTTTTTCTTCGGTGCCACCACCAGGTCCAGCAATGCCACTTATGGAGATACCAATATCCGAATTTAAGTGTTTACGGACAGCTTTTGCCATTTGCAACACCACCTCTTCGCTGACAGCTCCTTTTTCTTCCATTTCGACTTTATTCACTTGCAGTGAATTGACTTTTACGTCATAATCGTATGAAACGATGGATCCTTTGAAGTAGGCCGAACTCCCTGGAACAGAGGTCACCATGTGTGATAAGTAGCCTCCTGTACAACTCTCCGCAAAGGCAATTGACTTGTTGGACTTCAATAACATGTCACCAACAACTTTTTCAAGTTCGTCAGAATCAAAGCCGTAAACATACTTTTCAATTAGGGGAATAGCTAAGGCTACTTGCTCTTGAACAAGGTCTTCTAATCGTTTTTTATCTTCTCCAATGGCTGTTAATCGAAGTTTGACCTGCCCCATACTTGGTAAGTAGGCTAGTCTGATAGGGTAGGGAAGGTTGCTTTCCCAATCAATTAGTTTTTCTGCTAATGTGGATTCTGGAATGCCCACCGTTCTGATGATTTTGTGAATGATGATCCCGCTAAAGAATTTCTCACTCAATCTTGGGAGCACCTCTGAGGTCATTATTTCTTGCATTTCATACGGTACTCCAGGCATGGACACGAAAATGGTATTTCGTTCTTCAAACCACATGCCGGGTGCAGTACCCATTTTGTTGGTCAGTTTGGTGCAGTTTTCAGGTAGTTCTGCCTGCTTTCGGTTGGGCTCGGTAATCTCCCTTCCTTTGCTTTCAAACAGTTTGGTTATTTCGTCCAATGCCGATGCGTTGAGTTTAAAACCAACATTGAAATATTTGGCTAATAAAGGCTTGGTAAGATCGTCATTGGTAGGCCCCAAACCTCCCGTAATCAACACTATATCAGCTCTTTTCTCAGCTTCTTCGAATGCCGAAAGAATCTCCTCTTCTACATCGCCTATCGTAATTCTCCGTTTTACCTTAATTCCTATTAGATCTAATTGACCACTGATCCAGTGAGCGTTGGTGTCCAGAGTTTGTCCGTATAAAAGTTCGTCTCCGATCGAAATGATTTCAGCGATAGTCGGCATTGAAGTATTACTTTATATATAATTTTAAGGAACGCAAATTATATAATCTTGAAAGGATGAGAGTTGTTTTATATTCACTCAGTTTGATTTTTTTATTCTCCAGTTGTACAGTGCAGCAGATACAACAAACGCTGGATGATTACCTGGAAACTGATGAGCTTACTACTGAGCAAGTTATCTCAGGTCTAAAGGAGGCGTTGGTAAAAGGGGCGGGCTCTAGTACTGCAGAGGCTTCACGTACCAATGGTTTTCTTGGCAACCCTCAGATCAAAATACCATTTCCACCTGACGTACAAAAAGTGGAGAATAAGTTAAGAGACCTTGGACTCGGCGATCAGGTGGATCGGTTCATTGAGACACTCAATAGAGGAGCAGAAGAAGCAGCCAAAGAGGCAAAACCAATATTCGTAGGAGCCATTAAAGATATGACTGTTCAGGATGCCTGGGGGATTTTGAAAGGTGAGGATAATGCTGCTACCATGTATCTTCAAGATAAAACCTCAGCTCAGTTGACAAGTAAATTCAAGCCGGTCATCAAACGGGCTTTGGATAAAACGAACGCAACCAAGTATTACAGCGATTTAGTCAATACGTACAATAAAATCCCGTTCGTAGAGAAGGTCAACCCAAATTTGGATGATTATGCAACAGAAAGAGCATTGTCCGGATTGTTTACGCTTGTGGCAAAGGAAGAGCAGAATATTCGGGACAATCCAGGAGCCAGGACGACTGAGTTGCTTAAGAAAGTGTTTTCTAAACAAGATTAATTCATGCTTTCGGACCTTTAGGTGATTAACGGTTTATTTGAAGTGATAAAGACATGAACCGGGTAATTGGTGCCGGTTTGAATGCTTCACTGGATTTAGAATTTCAATGCTTCTCCTTCTTCAGGAATGCGAAAGTCTGTCTGCGGCACATTGGCCTTGTCCAGAGCAATGATTAAATCTTCTTCCGCTTTCCCCTGTCCATCATCGGCAAGGGGGAATGTGCCAAAGTGCATGGCTATGCTCTGTTTGGATTTAACGTCTTCATGAATGTTAATGGCTTGTTCTGGAGAGACATGAATAGGAGACATGAACCACTTTGGCTCATAAGCGCCTATTGGAATAAGCGAAACGTCCATTGGACCTTCTTTTTTACCTATTTCCTTGAAAAAAGGCCCATATCCACTATCTCCGGCAAAGTAAAGCTTCTGATGACCATCTGTAAGTGTGAACCCACACCACAGGGTTTTATCTCGATCAAACATACCTCTGCTGCTGAAGTGCTGAGCAGGAGTTGCTGTTATTTTAAGGCCAATTGAAGTTGATTGCCACCAGTCCAGAGATACGCAGTTATCAATCTCATGAAGTTTAAGGAGCTTTTCTACTCCAAGCGGTACGATAAAAACCGGTTGATATAGCTTGTGTAATTTCTTGACCGTGTTGAGGTCTAGGTGATCATAGTGATTATGGCTTAGTAGGATTGCATCGATGGGTGGTAAGTCATCGAAATTGATCCCTGGAGGCCTCATTCTTCTTGGCCCAGCAAACGAAAATGGACTGCATCGTTCGCTCCAGACTGGGTCCGTAAGTATGTTTAGGTTATTCCATTGAATGAGGAACGTGCTGTGATTCACGAACGTTATCAGTAGTTCCGTACTTGAATCCACCGGTTTTGGTCCTACGGTAGTTTCATAGCTGTATTTCCACGAACCCTGATCACGTTTCAGCATCCATTTTAGTACGTCAGACAAGCCTTTAGCTTTTTGACCAGTAGGGTTTATGAACGTTTTTCCGTTGAAATGATCAGTAGCCGGACCTTTATGACCAGGTGCGCTGAGGATTGAACCAATAGCAACAATTAGTAATATGAATAAGAGAAATACGCACAAAAGTGACCAAAAGATCATATTCAACGAGATTTAGATATCAACTATCGAAATTAATAATATAGAGTCTAATGATTTGATTTTCTTTGCGTTGAATGAACTTTAGGATTGAAGCCTGTAAATACGTAACAGTCAACAATTTTTACAAGATTAAATCTATCTAGTTAGATAATTACGTAAGTGGATTCAGAATATTTTTTACTATGACACGAGCAATCATCACTTTCATTTTCACTTTCATCATGGTTCTAGCCGAGGCACAAACCACCACCACTGATGGGTCATGGCAAAATAGTGCTAACTGGAATGCTACTTACCCTGGGAGTGGAACTGATGGAGATGGAACATTAAATCTGGACGGAGAGACCATCAATCTTGATAATTACATCACCTTAGGTAGCAGTGCTTCCCGAGTTAATGTTAATGTAGCTGGAAGCAATTTTGCGGGTGAATTTATTGTTAATGATACCACCATTATTTTTGGCGATGTTGTTTTTCAGAATAAGGCTATGGAGCTGACTGTCACCTCTAATGGGGTATTGATTGTTTTTGGTGATTTGACAATGAACAATAAGATTTCTGTTGATTCAGATGGAGTAATTGTTGTAACTGGCACGTTCACAATGTCTGGTTCTGGAGCTCAGAATGATTACTCAGGTTCTGGAAATGTTTACGCTGGAAGCTATGGTGGAAATGCGGAAAATGAGATAGACGACAGTGGTGATGGTAATGGTGACTCTTCATTTACTATTGATAATCTATCGGATGATGGATACGGAGACATTGAGGATTACGTCTCTGGAGGAGGTGATACTCCTCTTCCCGTTGAGTTTTTATTCTTCAAAGGAAAGTATGACGGTGCTGTTACATTGACTTGGGCTACTGCCTCTGAAAAAGATAATGACCGGTTTGAAATCGAACGCTCCGATGATGGAAGCTATTTTTACACTATTGATGAAGTGGATGGGTTTGGTACTACAAATGAACAAATGAATTATTCTTATAAAGATCATTCGTCAATTGGTTCCGTAAGCTATTACCGGTTAAGACAAGTGGACTATGATGGTGTTTATGATTATTCTGAGATAATTAGAGTAGAAACAGAAAATGAGGCTGGAACAAATTCTTTCACTATTTATCCAACGAATGTTCAATCAACTCCAATATCGATCAATGCCAACCGAGCCTTTGAAGTACGAGACCTTAAGGTTTTTGGGCTTTCAGGAGCAACGCAGGAGCGTAATGTGACATTTGAGCGTGTACACACTTCAGAGGTAAAGGTGAATACTGCTACTTTGCAAAGAGGCATCTATTTACTTCGTTTGACAACATCAGAAGGAGAAGTGGTGACTAGAAAATTCGTCGTTCAGTAATTATTTGATAATAATTTTTTCGATGTATTCGAAACTTCCACTTGTAATTTTAATGAGATAAACCCCAGCGCTAAGTCCTTCAATGGACGTGAGACTATTCCCCTTAGCGATGTGTCGAGTTAAAACCAGTTTACCAGCGAGATTGTAGAGGTTTATCAGACTGTTTTGACCAGTTGGTGGAATTTTAATGATTACCAGTCCAGCCACAGGTGCAGGATTCGGATAAATCACCGGGTGATGGTCGGTTGCGCTTAACGGGGGTTTTGGAGTTTCATCAAAGACCAAATAGTTAATTGTATCACTGTTCTGACATCCGTCCATATCAGTTACCTCAACGTGCATTCTATACGTTCCTTCCTCGTTGATATATACGATTGGTTCCTGACTGTTATCGTAATAGGCATCGTCAAAGTACCATTGAGTTGAATTGAACGTTTCACCTTCAGCGTTAAAAACGACTGTACTTTTTTGATCTAAATACAGCGTGTCTGGATTTGCCGTGATATCAACAGTGGGTCTTTGAGGAGTAAGTAGTAATTCAATGGGTTCTGAAGGAAGAATGCTGTCCAGACCCACAATATAGATTGTTGAAGGAGCCGTCAAGCTATGGATTACGGTATAAGAATTCTTATCTATCAGCTCATTAAGTTCGGCATCAAGATAGAAACCAAAGAGACTTCCGTTAGATGGTGATAAGGTAATGTCTTCACCATAGCAATAGACTTGTTCTTGAACTTCTGGTGTATCTGAGGGACTCAACTCAACGCTTTTAGTGATCGTATCGGAGCATCCAGTTGCCGATGTGGAGGTCAGTGATACCGAAAATGTGCTTCCTGTTATGGGAATACGCAAAGAGTCGCCAGTACCTATTTCCTCAGAGTCAATTGACCACCTGGAAGTGGAGTTCTCTTCCGATAAATCGATTAGCACAGCAAAAGTTTGAGCACTACTTGTGTCAGGCACTAGCTTGAAATCTGCCTTGTATTGCTCTACGTTGATTGTTATAGGCTTTTTCAGACTTTCGAACGGGCCCGATGTGTTGGTGAAATAAAATATGGTATCAGTATCTAATCCGCTGAAGGTGAATTCTTTGCCTGTTGAAATTGGCTGGATGTCATCATGGTTAATGTAAAAAGCCAAGCTGTCTGTGTTCTCAGCTACTATTACAATCACTTCTCCATTGCAGATGGTTTTATTCGAAATCTCAGGGCTTGGAGGTCTGGTAGCTACCAGAAGTTCCTGTGTCAAAGACTCGAAGCAGCCTAATTCATTTTCAACTGTTAACATAATCTCATAGTTGCCTTCTTCAGAAAAGGAGACTGTTGGGTTTCTTACAGTTGACTGAATGCCATTTCCAAAGTCCCAATGCCAGGCAATAGGGGATAAGCTTTCGTCGATAAAAGACACCTTATTTAAATCGGAATTTAAAAAGAGGGTGTCAGTGGACATGGAGAAATTAGTCTCGGGACTGGAAGTTCTAACGCGTATTTCATAGATGTCTCCTTTATAAGTGCCATCTGTATTTCGGGCATAGAAAGCGGTGTCCTGATTGATATTACCTGTCGTTAGTGTGTCTCCAGATCCGATCATATTTGTGCCAAGCGCATCAGAGTAGTAATCAAAGTTAACCCCATTAGCTAAATCAATATCTAAAGATGTTCCTTCACAGGTTATGAACTCTTCAAGTATCAGCGGCTGTTGGAGGTATGATTCATAGGCTGATTTTCCAGAATCCAGGGCTACCAATAATGATTCCATTGTATCACCAAAAGCAATGATGTAAGCTGTTTTTTGTGATCCTCCAGCCGCTATTGAGATGGAGTCATTTGACAAGAGCGTGGAAATGTCATTTCCGGCCTCCACCCATCCTGCGGAATCAAATTGACTGGATGTAGCATGTAAAAAAAGGGAGTTTTCTGACCAACTACCGGAGATGTCCGAGGCGTTATTGTTCCAATCACCCTGATCAAATGATTGATGGATAGGCTGAGTATCATAATAGCAGGTGATGCCAGTGAAAATGGAGCTGTCACTACTAAAGCTTATAATCGCTCCCAGACTTTCATTGTAATAACTTCTGTTTTGTCGTGCAAAGGACAGGTTCCAGTCAGTGTAAAGACCAGCACTTATTGAGTAATCTGTCGTTGAAGTATTTCCAATAAAATACTCCTGAATCAGGTAGTTAGAAGCAGTATTGGTGATTGTGCGCTGCTCGATCTGCAAGTTTGCCGGCGTAGAAGCTTCATCATCAGAAAAGGTGCTAATGGCAAAAAAGTCTACGGCACTGAGATGCTTTCTCTTAGCAAATTGCTTGGCAATAAAATCTTGATTTCGGCTGTTACCTAAAACTTCTGAGTAGAAATTATTAGAAACCTGATTGGAATCGATAGCTACCATAAAGCTCATTCTGCTTAAGGTATTTTGCTCCTTCCACTTCAACCCCAAGCCATTTGAAAATAGGTCATCGGTATATCCAAGATTTCCATTTCCACCAATCGTAAATTCTAGTTGATTGTTCTGAATATCTACACGATCATTCTCAGTTTCAAGTTCCAGATATTCAAAGTCCTGATAATTTCCGTCTGTGAAGCCGATTCTAATGGGAATAGAGCTTTCTGGAGGGGTATTGTTGGCAATTTTTAAGGCTTTGAAAGTGATACTCACCGTGTCCAGTTCCTGCATATTTGGTAGCTGGTACACGAAGCTTTCATCAAATAGTGCGTTCTCAGAAGGTGAACTGATGGAGATTTGTGCCTGACTAGGTCCCAGATAGTTTATGAGCTTGAGTTGAAGTTCTATGGAGTCGCCATAATAGACTTTGTCAGAGATTCCATTGGAATAACTAAAGGACTCAATCCGAATTGATTTCAGCGTGTCTTGTCTTGCTTCCAATGCTCTTTGCATATTCAGTCGCCCAAATCCAAGTTGATCCTGATAGTTCGTATTAGATCCGGTCTGGTATATCGGATCAGAGGTAACCCTGATACGTTCGATGACTTGTCGGGCATTCAATGAAGGGTGAAGTGTTTTTATTAATGCAGCTGTTCCGGCGGCCATCGGGGCGCTGTAGGAGGTGCCATTGTCCGCTCTGAAGGTGCTGTCTTTATCTGTAGAGTAAATGGCGTTGCCTGGCGCGCTAATGTCTACTTTGTAACTGAAAGAAGAAAAAGATGCTTTGGAGTCATCAAGGTTGGTGGCAGCCACAGATAGGACATTGTCATAGCTGGCAGGATAGAAGTCCAACTTTTCCGGAGTATTTCCAGCAGCTCCTGTGATGATTAGGTTCTTCTCTTCGACTGCATAGTTGATAATATCCTGTGCTGCCTGACTGTGGCTATTCGGAGATCCCCAGGAAAGGTTGATAACGTCATATCCGTTATCGGCCGCATAGACAATGGAATTGTAGGCTCCTGAAGCTAAGTTATCTGCTGATCGGAAGATTTTTAATGAACTAATCTGTGATTTATACCCAACTCCAGCTATACCGATACCATTGTTGGTTTCTGCTCCGGCGATTCCTGCGACCCGTGACCCATGAAAGTTATTATCTGCTGTAGCGATACTGTCATCATCAGCGAAATCATAACCTTTGTAATCATCGATATACCCGTTGTTGTCATCATCGATACCATTGGGTATGTCGTTCACATTCCTGTAGATTTTATTCGTCAGGTCTACATGGTCCATGTTGATTCCGGTATCACTAATACCAATTACCATGGAACTGTCTCCAGTAGTTAAATCCCAGGCGGCATACGCCTTGATGACGTCCAGGTAGCCAACAGAGCCATCTGCAATTGCCGGGTCATTGGGCACGGCCAGCAGTTGTTCTTTAAAAATGGGTTCGGCATAAACCACATTGCCATATTTTTCCAACTCTTTACATAGGTCACCAATGTCAACATCATGTGCAACCTGAACCTGGTATAGCCCGTCGAGTATGGATGGTTTTTGCCTGCGGTTGTTGGTGGATTTTAGAACAGGTTGATAAGTTTCTAAACCTGGAATATTGGTAAGCTGAAGGTTATTGCCGCTCCGAACATTTGCGCCTGATTTTAACTTAATGTATAAAGTACCTTCTATTATCTCTGCTTGTTGCGAGTGTGCATTAAAGCAGAGTAGACTCAGAATGAAGGTTCCATATAAACATAGCTTTCTCAAATGCTTTAAGTAACTGCTGTTTTTCTAACTATTCGGGAGAAGAGCTTTGGGAAAAGTCTTTTGACATAGATCCCGGCTACTTCTTTGAATCCACCGATGTAAACCTCTTCCTTGTTTTTCTCGATGGAACGAATGATTTTTTTTGCACATTCCTCCGGTGACAATCCCTGATCTTGCGCATTGTCCATACTATTTTGTTTAGATCCGTCACCCATTAGTGCATTCACGCTTATTTGGGTGCGCACAAATCCGGGAAGGATCATACTCACTTTCAAGCCATCGGCGTGATGTTCCGCCCTCAAGGCATCATAAAATCCATGTAAGGCATGCTTAGATGCGGAATACGCCGATCGAAATGGCGTGCTTATAATACCCACTGCCGAAGTGATTATGACCTGATGTCCTGATTTTCGCTCAATCATCTTTGGGAGTAAGGCTTTTGTCAGCGCAATAGTTCCGAAGTAGTTGACCTCCATGATTTTACGGTCTACTTCCAGATTGGTGTTTATTGCTTTGTCTCGCTGGCTGATGCCACCACAGTGGATCAGTATATCGACATGACCGTGAATAGATTCAGCTTCTTTGGCTTTCTGACCTATGGCGAAGGTGTCTGCCAGATCGAGTGTTAAAACCTGAACATTCTCAGGGTTCGTACAGGCCTTTTGCACACGCTCCAGTTCTTCACGCCTTCTGGCGGAAATGATGAGTTGGGCACCCATCTGGGCCATTTGATAAGTAAGCGCTTCTCCGATACCCGAGGAAGCACCTGTAATCATTACTACCTGATCTTTAATCCTGGTCATTTTCAGTTTTACTTGATTGTACGTAAACGTAAATCGTATAGATACCCAGTGCAGTTCCAACTGGAACGCTCAATAAGGACAGACATCCGGAAATCATCGTCATGGTCAATCCCCATTTCTTCCCTTGGAGAAGCGCTATTCCTCCAACAATGGATGGCAATGGGAAAAGAATGATCAGGATGAAAAATAATGAATGAACGAAAGCAAAGACGGTCTTTATGATCATGAGTTCGTTGCTGTCATTTTCCATTTCGTTCTCAATAAACGGCATGGCCGTCTCCAGTGCCAGATGGATAATGAGAAACAAAAGCAGATTTAGCGATCCATATACGATATGAAGAATGCTTAGAAGTCGTTTATGTGCGTCCATAGTTTATTCTTTTTGATAAGTTACGAAATCAAAGGAGAATTGATGCCGTTCATCGGTACCGTGATGTTTACGTTCCACTTCTTTCCAGATTGATTTATCGAATTCAGGAAAAATAGTATCCCCATCAAAAGCGCCATTGATTTCGGTAAGATAGATCGTATCGGCATGCGCCAAGCCTAACTTGTAAATCTCGCCTCCACCAATGATAAAGGCCTCTTTTTCGCCATTCGCTTCAGCAATGTTGAGGGCATCTTC
>JAMWZA010000083.1 GCA_024305105.1 Marinoscillum sp. | reverse complement strand
TCTAATGCACTCGTAGCTTCATCCATAAATACCAACCTGGGTTTATGAACAATTGCTCGCGCAATCATCAGCCGCTGACGTTGCCCTCCAGAGAAGGTTCCTGCTCCCTGGCTGATCACCGTATGCATTTCCATTGGCATTTGCTTAATATCATCCTCCATACCTGCAAGCCTGGCAGCTTCCCAGGCTTCCTCCAGAGTCAGTTCTGAATTACCTACAATATTTTGATAAATACTCCCTGCCATTAGCGCTCCATTTTGCAGCACTACACCAATTTGTTTTCTCACCAGATCTTTATTCATGGAATCAAAAGCCTCACCGTCATAGTAGATAGACCCTGACTCAGGCTCTTCAAATCCTAGTAACAATCTCATGATGGTTGATTTTCCAGATCCGGAAGGCCCCACAAAAGCAACCATTTCGCCTGGTTTTACCTGAAAGGATACGTCCTTCAGGATCAAGGGCTGTTCTTCAAAGTACCTAAAGGACGCAGAATTGACTTCTATATCCCCAGACAATTCCCCAGGATCTGTACTGTCCGTATTTGATTCGGGCACCTCATCCAGAATGGGTTTCACCCGCTCATACAGCGTTACTACATTCAGTGATGAAACAAGCGTGAGACTCATTCTAAGTGCATCTCTCAAAAATTGGTTGAACGCACTTATAAAAGCCATAAAGGCTCCCACACTGATCATGGTGGTGAGTGACGTGGAGTTAGAAACCGTATAATAAATGAACCCAAAAAAGAACACGTTGGTGAATAAAGGATATGAACTATTAAATGTTTCTACGAGGTTTTGATAAGTCCCTGAATTAAACCCTAACTGCTTCAGCCTGGAAAACTTGGTCGACCATAAAGTGAAAACTCGTCTCTCCGCTGCTGTATTCCTGATTTTGGTAATCCCAGAAAGAAACTCGAATAAAAAGCCCTGCAGGTCACCTTTTACATCTGAAATTTGTCGGTCATACTTCAGTTTCATCCAACCAACCATGGATATGAATGCTATGGCCGCCACCGCCAGGCCCAAGCCCACCCACGCCATGCTTGATTCGTAGTAAAACAGTAATATGAGGTTCACAAACGAAAATGCTCCACTCAATACCGCGGTTAACACCGTATTGGAAAGGATTTGCCTGATCTTATTAATACTAAGTGCTCTATTGGTCAGATCTCCAGCAGAATATCTTTTATAAAAACCAACAGGAAGTCTTAAAAGATGATCCATTACGCCAGATTGTACATTGACACTTGATTTTGATTCTACTCTTAGTTGTAAAACACTCTGTACCAACTGCAAACCTGCGGTAATCACGGCTATCATAATCAAAACCAGGAATACTTCTTTGTGAAGGGATTTGTCTGCTGAAGGGATTACGTCATCAAACATGATCCCGGATAGGACAGGGACAAGCAGCCCGATTACACTCCCTGCTAAAGCCGCTAGAATCAGGTTGCTTGCATCTCCTTTAATCCCCTGAAGCGCAAAATTCAAAATCTTTTTGACAGAGGTCATTTGCTCCTCAAAACCATAAAAGAACATGTAGGAAATCGGTTCTAACTGAGCGGCTACCTTATAATTCACCACCGTTTCCTCGCCTGTTGTCGGGTTTTTGAGAACATATACTTTGGGGGTTTTCTGGATCAACGCTACCGGCTCATGACTATCTCTCATAAAAGCCAGCAGGTGTCCATTTTCTTCTTTCCACCAAGTGGACCTCAAGATAATCTTACGTACTCGCACCTTAGATGCTTGCGCTATCGCATACAGTTGATTACTGGTACTATGCGTGTACGTTTCCAAATACTTAGGTGTGTCAAACTGAAAGTTTACCGCCTCGCCAATCAGCTGACAAGCAGTAAACAAATCATTTCGAACCTGCGGATTTGCTATGGGTGATAGTATATTCTGTGTGCCTCTCTTCGTGTTTACGATGTTACAAATTCGCTGAAGATTGTCACGCAATTGAGAGTTTTCGACATTTACCTTTTCGGCAATGCGCTCTTCCTCTTGTTCAATATCTGCCTCAATATTACCTACCATTCTTTGGTATAGGTGCTCTTGAAGTTTATTTAATGATAGCAGGAAGAAAATTTCATCCTCCAATGCCTCAGTAGTTGTTAATATCCTTAAATGTGCTTCTTCAGATAGCACCTGCACCCAAAGGTGATGCGATATTGGAAAAAACGAATTTACCTTCTTTTTAGAGCCACCTTGCTCCAAACCATATTTGCCCACTTCCCCTTCAGTGACCAGGCCCCAGACAACCCTTCTGGAAGGATAGGCAATGGTTCCTTTTGTTAGTGTAATTTCCTTTTCCTTATCGAGTGTTGTATGTACTCTGGGAGGATTGCCTCTACAGATTACAGAAGCTGTTTTGGAAACCCACTTTTCAACCAGCATTTTCAAGACAAAGTGGTCGATTTCCAAAAGCTTATTCTTATTAACCTCAACCAGGTTGGCTTGCTGACTCTTGATCAGCATTTTAAATCCTGAAGCTTTTGGTTTAGTCAGCAAACTGAAAATGAGCTCGCCTTTCTTTGCGCTATAGAGGTATTTCAAACCGCTGAGATAATTGCCTTCTGCGTCCGTATCCACAAAGAATACATCTACTTCTCCAGAAGTGATCATCCAAAACTTATGTGGATCATCCAATAGCACAGTCTGGTTTGTATCAAGTTTGATTTTTACATTCGCCATAGTGTTAAGCAATTAGGTTGAACTAATTAGTCGAGCATATGCTCCATTCTTACTGATCAACTCCTGGTGTGAGCCACGTTCTACTATCTTCCCAAATTCCATGACAATGATTTCATCGCAATCTATGATCGTACTCAACCTGTGAGCCACTATTAGACAGGTACAGCCTCGCTTTCTAATGTTATCCATTACAACCATTTCAGATTTTGGATCCAAGGCACTGGTGGCCTCATCCATAATCAAAATGGAAGGGTTTAAGGTCAAGGCACGAGCTATTTCGAGCCGCTGGCGCTGGCCTCCACTAAAGTTATTTCCCCGCTCTATTACCGGACTATCATAGGCCATGTTTCGCGAGGCTATAACATCATGAATAGCCGCATCTCTGGCGGATTTTACGATTTGTCTTTCAGGTATCTTAGTATCCCAGAAAGCTATGTTTTCCTGAATAGTCCCCTGAAACATGAGTACTTCCTGATCAATTACTGCCATAGATTGACTCATGATGTGGCGAGGCACTTCTTGACGTTTCTTATTATCAAATAGAATTTCTCCTTCCCATGGATCATAAAGCCCTGCTGCCAGTTTGGCTATTGTAGATTTTCCACTGCCTGACCCTCCTACTAGAGCTACTCTACTACCAGGGTGAAGTTTGAGGCTGAAGTCTTGAATGAGCACGGGAAGTGTTTTGCTGTATCCAAAGGAGACATTTTTCATTTCAAAGTGTCCCACAAGCTTCTTCTCCGGAAGCACATTGTCTTGTGAAGCTTTCAGTTGGTCAGGGTCGTTAAACTCATCCGCCACCTCATAGTTGAGCACATCATCAATACGACCCATATCTCCTTCTGCCTCTTGCAACATTGTCCCTACCTGAACCAGTTGATTCACCGGCCTCATAAAATTACTCATGAGGTAAATAAATGCTACAAGGGTACCTAAAGTCATGACGCCATCCATTACCTGCATAGCTCCAAAACCTAACATAATAGCTGAATTCAAGGACATTAATAAGGGAGGAACTATATTGAGCCGAGCGTTAAGCCAACCCATTTTTTGTTGAGCGTTTACACCTTTGGCCAGGTAACCAGTCCAATTGGTGAAAAAATCGTTTTCCCTTCCTGACGCCTTTAGGGTTTCTATCATACTGATGCCAGAAATAGTGGTCCCCAGCAGCTTCCCTTCCTCATTGATATAATGCCGATTTACCTCTTTTCTGACCCTGGAAACATACCGCAAAGCAACGAGATTTATAGTGGCCATCACAATCCCAATAACTGTCAACAGCACGTTATAGGATAACATCAACATCGCATAGAATATAACCACAATGACATTCAAGGCGGCATTGGCCAGATCACCACTCAGTAGCTTAGAAACTTTATCGTTTAATGAAACCCTATTTCCAATTTCACCACTATGTCGCTGAGTGAAGAAGGCTATTGGCAGGTGAAAAACATGCCATAAAAATTTACTCGAAGAGGCTAGCGCCAACTTCGTCTCCAACCTCAGCAAGTAATACTGTTGTAAATAAACAAGTACCGTATTGATAAGTAACACCGCCCCCATGGCCAGTAATAAAGGCATCACAAAATCTGAAAAACCATTTACAAGGTACTTATCGATAAAAATTTTGGAAAAAGAAGGAATGACTAAGCCGGGGATTACCAGAAACAAACTAACCAAAATGATGTAAGTGACGCTTAACTTCGAATTAGCGATTCGTGACCACAAGGACTGAACAAAACTTTTCTTTTCGTTTCCTTTCTCGAATTTCTCACTGGGTTTCATAGTCAGCACTACACCTGTGAAAGCATCATTAAACTCATCATAGTTTACTTTATATCGACCTTGAGCCGGATCACATAAATGGACTTTGTTTTTAGAAAAACCCTCCAGAACCAGAAAGTGGTTAAAATTCCAAAACAGGATACAGGGCATCTTCTGGTTCATCAATTTTTTTATTGATTTCGCATAGCCTTTAGCCTCCAATCCATATTCTCTGGCTGCATGGAGCAAGTTAGATGCCTTCAATCCATCTCGGGAAACGCCACAAGCAATTCGTAGCTTTTCTAGTGGAACAAATTTTCCATAGTACGATAATATGATGCTTAATGCCGCTGCGCCACATTCCACAGCCTCCATTTGTAAAACTGATGGGGTCCGTACGGGACGAGAATGTTTGGCGATAATCCGCTTTTCTTTAGTTTCAGCCATGGTGGACGTGGTTAGTATAGGTCAAAGAATTTCTTGATTGCAGGGATCACCATGGCGACCGGTGCTTCATTTTTAACAGTGATTTTACCCATGCATGAAGTGCCTTCATTGATCAGAACCTCTGGTCCTTGAGCTGAAGTCCAGCTAAATCCACTATAGGAATCGTCATCTTCCTCAAATTCCACATAGACTTCAAACAGTGCTCCTTGTGTCAAGAGTCCCTGCACAAGTTGCATGTTCTTGACAGTCATCATCATGCCGCCTTGGGTAACGGGAAATTCTGAAACATAGGTAACCGTACTTTTCATGAAACCGTGCTCCTGCGGCTGGACGGTAGATGGTGCTACAAGTGCCTGCATTCCTTCTTTTATTTTTTTACCGTCTTGTGCAGGGATGTAAAGAACTCCACGCAGACGATTCCCGGTACCACTATTTTTCAGTTTAAACAATGGTGTGCCGCGATTAACTACAATGCCTGCATCTGACAACAACTCAACAACCTCACCGTCATAAGCACTCCGTATATTCGTCTGAATGTCATAACGTTCTTCTAAATGCTCCAACTGCCTTCTAGTCTCCGCTATTCGCTGCTTATTCAGGTTTATCTTTTGTTGCATTTCAAAATCAATACTGAGTTTTTGACTGTTTGCCTGCACCAACTGACTTTTCAATCCCTCCAGTGAGTTTTTAACCGTTTCAATCTGCTGCTCGGTACTGGCTACCTGCGTTTTTGTAACCAGACCTTTCTCCAAAAGGCCCCGCTCCGTTTCCAGCTGACTCTTGAGAAAATCCAGGTTCTTTTGATTGGATTCCATTTGAGACTGGATACTGACACGCTGCTGTTGGATAAGCTCCTGTTGAATTTTAGTATCCTGATTGCCATATGACAGCAGTTCTTTCAGCTCAAACTTTCTTTCTTCTAAAGAAGCTTTTAGCTCTTCAAGCTGCTGATACAGCTCAGGTTGCTCAATACTGGCAACAATTTCACCATTGTGGATTCGGTCTCCTACACCCACTTTCAAAGAAATAAGCTGTCCTTGCGAAGTGGACACAACCTCATGGATATCGCCACCAAGCAACACTCCTACTGCGTTGAGGCTGGTTTTCACATGCCCCATGATGGACCAACCGATACCCGTTAATAGGATGATTGTAATGGTCGTCAATGTAATCCAGCTTTTGGGACTGGTTACTTGAATAAGTTGATCTAGCTTCTCAGGTGTGGAGAGTTTCTCTAAAGCTTCTTTTCTAAAAATCTCAGGAGTCATAATTTTTCTATTAAAATTTGGGTAAGGTGTAAAACAGATCCCTTGTGATCATCGAATTGCTGTTATTAACTTGATTGGACAGTATCAGTGTGCCGGTCTGATACCGTAGATTGACAATAGCAACAGCAAACTGTCTTTTGGCTCTTATAAATTCAAGCTGTGCGAAAGTCAGCCGCTCCTGCAGCAAGATTAAGTTGAGCAGCGTGGATAATCCGTTATAGAATTTCTCTTGCTCATTTTTGAAGGTTTCCTGATAGTAAGTCAGTGATTCTTCAGATTTTTCTAATATCGATACGGTATTGATGATCTCGTTAACCGCGATGGAAACATTCAAATCAATGTTTCTCTCTAAATTTTTATTGACAATCTCTTGATTTTTTTGAATCGCCAGACTTTGAATATAGACTCCCTGCGCCCGGTTGTTATTCACTGGAAACTCAAAGCTCAGCCCTATTTCAAAACCCATGGTTTTACCCTGATTCTGCGTAAGCGATGCAAGTGCCTGATCCCAGCCATTTCCCAGACTCATACCGCCATAATTCAAGCCTCCAGTAAGGTCCAGTTGGGGTCTTTTTTCATTTTCAGCCATTTGAACCTGAGCTTCATTGGCTTGCTGAGTGAGTGAATTTGCCTGAATATCCTTACGGTTTTCATGAGCAAGCGCTCTCAAAACCTGTAGGTCAATACTTGAGCTATAACCTGACTCACTGATAGTGGGAAAATCATCTAAAGGATTTCCTATTTGACGACTTTCCTCTTCACTAAGTCCTATGGCTCGTGCTAAATTCAAACGAGCAGAAATCACGCTCTGTCTCGCCACACTACTTAGTCTTTCCTGATTGGCTAAATCAGCCCGAACTTGTGCCAGGTCCCCTTTGGGCTTTTTATCGCCAGCTACTAAATCTTTGGTGATTTCTAATACACGGCGAACTCGCGCCTCATTTTCCTGATAGACCACAGCGCTATGGAAAGCGAATGCATATTGCCAATAAGCCGCTGCAAATTCATAGATTTCTGCTGAGTTCGAAAAAACCACACTCCTTTTAGTGCTCTCCAAATCAAGTATTGCCGACCTCTCCAGTGCAGCTGCGACTGTTTTACCCCTGCCTTTGAGTAGTGGCTGAATGAGTGTGAGCGATGAAGAAAAAGAATGATCATTGACATTCGGACCCACGTTTTCACTGAATCGATTTATGGGATAATTATCTAACCCATTTCCATAATTAGCACTTAGATTGGCGTTTAGGCCTGAGCGAAAATTCTTGATGAAACCTACGGAGGAGACCATCCCCTGAGTATTTAGCTTACCATTTGTTAGCTCTCTTCTTACGTCCTGCTCAAATAGTGTTTGATAATCCTGACTGAACGTTGCACTAGAAAACAATCGGTAATCGAAGACCCCTTTTTGAATGCTATATTGCCCTCTGGCTCCTCTTATCGTAAGTTGGTTTCTTTGTATGACAGGACTTTCCTCCATCGTCAGCTCGGCCAACTCTACTATTGTAACTGGTACTTGTTCCTGTGCATTGGCAGAGAAACCAATGAGAATTGCAAGACATAAAGGTAAGACTCTTGTCACCATTGATCAATCATTTATACTTCTGAGAATTTTTGAAGGATCTGGGTAAACCTGGATCCAGCCTGAGAGACTCCATCTAACACATTGTCATTTATGACATCTTCTTCCTCTGGATTCCCATAGCCTAGTTGACTTGTGGTCTTTCTCAGTCTATTGGATAAGAAAAGTGAAATGGCATAGTAGAAATTCGCTCTGAAATCGACATTGCTGGCCAGTCGTTCTGAAACCAGATCTCTGGATATTGAAAACACGGTAGTGGGCTCAGAGGCTACCACGGAGACACTTGGTGGGTGGGATTCCAAAAATGACATCTCGCCAACCATTTCGCCATTACCAATAGTGGCAATAGGCAGGTGATGATCATCCACAATGGCCAACTTACCTGACAATATGATAAAAAGGCTATCGATGTGCTCTCCTTTGGAAATAAGTCTGTCACTTGCTTGTAATTCCTGAGTCTGACCATTGGCTATCAACCATTCCACATCGATATCATTTAAATGGCCTAGTAGAAAAAGAACTCTTTTCATAACTGTATTAAATTGATTACACTAAATAGATATTAGTGAATTTAACAGTTAGCGTAACGGCATATGTGCCAAATATTGAGGCAAAACGGTCACCAGCTGTTTTCTTTAAGCAACTCCTTGGGAGTGACTCCATATTGTTGCTGAAAGAGCTTAGAGAAATAGTGCGTATCTGAGTAGCCTACTGCATAAGATATGTCTGAAACCCGATCACAAGTAAATGCATCGATGAGTTGTTTGGCCTTATTGAGTTTGAGTATTCGTATGTATTTATTGGGTGTTAAATACAATAGAGAATGGACTTTTCGGTTCAATTGGCGCTTACTCACAGCCAGGCTAAAGGCTAAATCTGAGAGGTGAATTTCCTGACGATCTATGTTCTTATAAACTTCCTTTTCCAAATCTACCAGCCAGGCTATGTCCAGTTTAGATATCCTTCTCGCGTCAATGCCTTTACCGCACATGGATCGCACCCTTTCATTTGAATCAAACACCTTGAAAATGGTTGGTTGTAGAGCCAATTCCTGATTGGACTTAATATGTGCCAGCACTTCATCTATCAGTTGCTTAATCTCCTGAGTGTTTGAAAATAAGATCTCCTTAGAGTCCTTCTGCAGTGAGTTGATTCGTTGTAAGTGGTTAATTCGGTAGGTTTCTTCGATGAGTGTTGTTAACGGTACTTCGATATTTTGAACCATCTGTAAAATAATGCCTAACGAATTTCTGTCTTGGTTTATACGTTGCTGGTTCATCACTAAATTGCTAATCGTTCCCTATATCCATCTGTTAACTCATTGATCATTGCATCACTGATCAACGCCAAGTTTTGTCTGTAAAACTCGACTAACCCTTCATATTTGAGCAAAATGGGAATGGTTTCTGAACCGAGATAATTCAGCGATTTACCCAAAATGACGATTTTGATCCCGAGCATAGACAAAACACGAAGCAGCTTTCTGTCACATTCTGCGAAAGCCACGTTTTTCTTGTGCTCACAAACTGGTGCAATAGCACACAGCACTAGTTGCTTGAATAATTGCAGACTAGGCAACTCCTTTTTTATAGCAAATCTGCCGATATGGAAAATTTCAAAGATTTTACTTGTATCGACACAAGAAAACGGATTGATCCCAAAGATTTTCTGTAGAGGTAATGGGTCTACATAGTTCCATTTCATCACACGAATAGATCCTTGTATGCTTCCCTGGCATTCTTTTCCTACGAAGATATTAGAGCTTCCGAAATAGGTCAATTCTTCGTCATATACAGAGTTTACTTCGTTGGTAAACCCCAATGAGTTCATATCCAGAAAGTGGTGTTTGAAATTTTCTGAGACCACAAATTCGGCCATATCGAAAATTTGAGTAGAAGTGAGTTTTTCTAAGTTCATAGTGGTAATTTTCTCTAAACTTATTGGAGTCTTAACCCCAAACCATTACACTAATTGGTAGTTTTTTCTTTTAGAAGCAAAAACTACCCAAAAGTGTACATAGCCATCAAACCCTTCGAATCACCGATCATATAAGCAATACATAACTTAGTCATGAGCTGAAATTTTCATACCGCTAGCTAGCACATTACATTTTTCTGATTATATTGAAGTAATAAAACCTGCCATACCGAATCTTTCACCCTTGAATACCCATCAACTATGCCCTCTGTAAAAGACTTCTTCTCACTCCGTAATACCGTTAAGAACGTGTCATCGAATGATCGTAAACAAACTCTGGATTACCTGGAACCCATCAAAGCCTTTGCTCGCATTACCTACAAAAGCATTTATGTCATCGATTATGAGCAAAAAGGATTTGAGTATGTTTCTGAAAACCCCTTATTTTTATGCGGCTACACTGCTCAGGAAGTAAAAGAAATGGGTTATGCTTTTTATTTCAAGCACGTAATCCCATCTGATCTGGATCTCCTATTAAAAACGAATAATATTGGATTTGAATTTTATGAGCAAATACCTGTTGAAGAGCGAAAAGACTATACGATTTCTTACGACTTCCACCTGAAGAATAAAAATGGAAATGTCATCCTTATCAATCAAAAACTTACACCTCTCTTTTTAAATAGTGAAGGCAAAATCTGGAAAGCCCTGTGCATTATCTCTCTATCCAACGAGCAACAGGCAGGAAATATAAGAATACTCAAATCAGGAAGCAGCCGATTTCATCAATACGACATGAAAGCTGACTGCTGGAGAAATGTCGATGAAGTCAGCCTCTCGAACCGAGAAAAAGAGATCTTACTCTACTCGACCAGTGGACATACCATCAATCAAATCGCTGAAGCTATTTTTGTCTCGGTGGACACTGTTAAATTTCACCGTAGAAAAATTTACGACAAACTGGGTGTAGCCAATATCGCTGAGGCTATTTCATATGCCACCAACAATAAACTTATTTAGCTTTCCATAATCGAGGAAAAGTAAAAGTCTGGAAACCGCTTGAACTCCTTCCCTGTACAAACCAAATAAAGAATATGCGTGCATATGGAAGCTAATGACCAGGATCCTATAGAGAGCTGCGGTGGAGGAATCTGAAAAGGCTCCTCCTTATAAGTTTGTACGATCTCATCAATCCAGGGGTGTGGATTACCCCAAAACTTCAGGTACCCAGAAGCATATTCCACAAAGTTGAGTTCATTAAACTCATCACCAGGCTTTTGTAGCGTACTCAAAGAAATACCGTTTGGAGCTATGACCGTTACCAATCCACCCCACCCAAGATTATATGGGTGTAAAATGTGTACATTTTCCTGTTGACACATCCGATCAAATACCAATGGTATGTCTGAAGAAAAGTCCAACGCATTTATCGCAATTTCATGCCCACGAATGATCTCAAATATATTCGCTTGTTCGATATAACAGTCATGCACCTCTATTTGCGCATCCTGATTGATTGACAATAATCTGCGCTTAATCGCTTCAGCTTTTTTAATGAACACATCATGTTCGGTGTAATTCTGTCTGTTAAGATTAGATTCTTCCACCAGATCTCCATCCACAATAGTGAGTTTTTCAAAGCCCATGCGCAATGCGCATTCTGCAATTACACTGCCTATACCACACCCGGCCAAAAGAATTGGACATTCCTTTATGACTTTTTGCTCTTCTTCCGTGAGATAGATTCGATTTCTTGTGTAGCGTGTCTCCATTGTATCAGTAACGTTCAAAACTATAGCTACTGAATGAAAAATAGGTTAACCAAAAAGGTAGATTTCATTATTTCTTATTAGAATTGAAAAGCGCCATTCATCACTATACAACCCTCCATCTATAGAAATATTTTCTACTCCGTGTAATAAAACCTTGGATGTTGACACTAATGTGATGAATTTAGAATAAAAACAATCAATCCACACAAACATGAAAAAAATTACGATCGTAGCAATGATTTGCTTCTTCATAGCAAGTAGCGTATCTGCACAAGACATCACTGTTGACGAAATCGTCAACAACTATTTTGAAAACACCGGCGGACTGGAAAACTGGAAGGCTCTAGAAGGAATTAAAATAACAGCCAAACTGAACCAGGGCGGTATGGAAATTCCGATTGAGATTGTCACTCTGTCAGATGGCCGGACCTATACTAAGTTTAACCTGCAAGGAACGGATATTTACCAGGGAGTATTTGACGGTGAGACATTGTGGAGCATCAACTTTCAAAGCATGAAAGCGGAAAAATCAGATGCAGAAGCCACTAACAACTTCAAGTTAAATCAAAACGACTTCCCTGACCCTTTCGTTGATTACAAAGACAAAGGATACACCGCGGAGCTGCTGGGTACTGAGACAATTGATGGTGCTGAAACCTACAAGGTGAAACTGGTACAAGAGCCTATAATGGTGAATGGAGAAGAGAAGGAAAACATTACCTATTTTTATTTTGACACAGAAGCCTTTGTGCCAATAGCTCAGGATTCTGAGGTCAATCAAGGCCCGCAAGCTGGAGTTATTCAGCGTGTAACGCAAAGTGATTTTGACGAAGTGGAAGGCCTATATTTCCCATTCTCCATGACCCAGGGCATCAAAGACGGTCCAAGTCAGCCAATTTCCATCGAAAAAATAGAAGTCAATCCGGATATCGATGACAGTGTTTTCACATACCCTGGAGAGTAAGCTTACTCAATAACTGATTTTACAACTATGAGGAAGAGTATAATAGTCTTATTAACGCTCGTCACCTACATGTCTTTTGCCCAGGAAAGTGAGATTGTCCTGAAAGGCGAAGAACTGTTTGGAGACTTGAGAGCGCGTCAGATTGGTCCTGCCTTAATGTCTGGTAGGATCATCGATCTGGAACAACACCCAACAAATGACAAAGTCATCTATGTGGGCTCGGCTGGTGGCGGGGTATGGAAATCCACAAACGGTGGTGCAGCATTCCAGCCCATCTTTGACGATCATGTCCAGTCCATTGGAAAAGTAAAACTAGATCCTAAAAATCCAGACAAGGTCATCTGGGTGGGTACCGGAGAGGTCTGGACTCGCAATAGCGTTTCTGTCGGTGATGGACTTTATAAATCCATCGATGGCGGAGTGAATTGGAAAAAAGTTGGATTTGAAAATTCGGAACGGATATCCAGCATCGAAATCCACCCGGAGAACACGGACACCATGTATGTAGGCGTGCTTGGCGCCCTCTGGAGCGATAGTGAAGAACGTGGTGTATTTAAGTCTATAGATGGCGGAGTTACATGGGAAAAAGTTCTCTACATTGATCAAACGACCGGATGTAGTGACGTCATCATGGACCCCAATGATCCAAACACCCTTTACGCTTCGATGTGGGAATTCAGACGATCCGGCTGGTCGTTTAGCTCCGGTGGTGAAAAAAGTGCACTTTACAAATCCACTGATGGGGGCAAAACCTGGAATAAAATCCACAACGGGTTCCCAAAAGGACAACTTGGAAGAATTGCTTTCGCCATAGCTCCATCAGATAGCGAGATTCTCTATTCGGTGGTTGAATCTGAAGTCAAAGAAAAAAGCGGACTTTACAAATCAACGGATGCCGGAAAATCCTGGGAATTTAAGAACAGCGACTTTGGTCTGGTAGTGAGACCGTTCTATTTCTCACGAATTGTCGTTGATCCTAGAAATCCTGAGCTGGTTGTAAAAGCTGGATTATTTGGATCAATCAGTAGAGATGGAGGTGAAACTTTCAAAAGCCTGGGCAACATGCATGCCGACATTCATGACATCCTGTTTGATATCAAAAACTCCGATAGAATGTACGTGGGTACTGATGGCGGACTGTATCGGACTTGGGATGGTGGTGTAACCATGGAGATAGTGGCCAATCTACCGCTTTCACAGTTTTACCAAATAGCTGTGGATAACGAAGAGCCATACAACATCTATGGAGGATTGCAGGACAATGGCTCCTGGTATGGACCATCTAACTCTCCTGGCGGTATAGAAGCCCGAGACTGGAATGTAGTAGGATTTGGAGATGGATTCAGAGTATTGAGACATCCAGCAAAAAAAATCCTCTACTCAGAAATGCAAGGTGCCGAGAATGTCTGGAGATATGATATGGAGAGAATGTCTACCAAGACCATACAACCACTTCAGGTAAAGGGATACGATGACCTGAGATTCAACTGGAATGCACCCATGGCCATCAGTGAGGCTCAACCTGATCGATTTTATATGGGAAGTCAGTACCTCCACAAGTCTGAAGACATGGGGGACACGTGGAAGATCATTTCACCAGACCTGACAACCAATGATAAGAGCAAACAAGAGCAGGAAAAATCTGGTGGTATATCCAGAGACAATTCAGGTGCCGAAAACCATTGCACCATTTTCACCATTGCTGAGTCCCCTTTAAATGAGCAAATCATTTGGGTGGGTACCGATGACGGCAATATTCAGGTGACCAAAAACGGTGGTAAGTCATGGGACAACACCACGCCTAACCTCCCGGGTGAAGTTCCTGATAACACATGGGTCTATCACATCGAGGCAAGTGTACACGGCGAAGGCACTGCCTATGCCGTGCTGGAAGGTCACACAACCGGTGATATGAACACGTATGTGTACAAAACGACTGATTATGGAACTACCTGGACATCCATTGCTACAGATGAGATTTATGGTTTTGCGAGAAGCATTCAGGAAGACTATGAAAATGAAGAGCTACTTTTCTTAGGAACAGAATTTGGCCTTTACATCACCATCAATGGCGGAAAGAACTGGAGCCAGTTTACGAACAACATGCCTCCAGTTGCTGTGCATTTTCTGGAATTGCAGAAGCAAACCAATGACCTGGTGATGGGTACTCATGGGCGTGGTGTGATCATTCTGGATGACATTAGTCCCCTGAGAAATTTGAATCAGGACGTACTGGCAAAGGATGTGCACTTCTTCGAAAGCAATCCTGCCATCATGGAAGAGGCCAGTCCGTTTGGCGGTACAGCTACTGAGCGTGAGTTTGTCGGTCCAAACAGTACGAATGATGCCAAGATTACTTACTACCTCAAAAAGAAACACATCTTCGGGAAGATGCTAATGGAAATCCAGGATCTAGATGGAAACAAACTGATTGAGCTCACTCCGGGTAAATCTAAAGGCATTAACGTGGTAACCTGGAATGGCCTGATCAAACAACCGAAGCTTGCGAAAGGTAAAAGCATGGCATTTGGTGGGTTTACCTCTCCAAGAGTGCCTGCGGGAACCTACAACGTCGTAATGACCAAAGGCAAGGATTCTTACAAGTCCCAAGTCACTTTTGTGAACGATCCTAAATCCTTACTAACGGGAGAGGAAAGAAAAGCAAATTATGATGCAACCATTAAGCTATACGACATGAGTCAGGAACTGGCCTACATGGTTTATCAGATCGATGAGATTCTGACTAAAGCAGAAATGGTTAAAAAACAAGGAGGCTCCAAAAATGCTGATGTCGTCATCAAGGACCTGACGGATTTGAAAAAGAAACTGGTCACTACAACTGGAGACAATTATGTGGATACTGAGGAAGCGAAGTTGAGAGGGAACATCGCCGATCTTTACAGCAAGATAGCCTCCGGCTTCCAGGCGCCCACAGCTTCAGAAATAGAAAACATGAGTTTGCTTGAAGAACGCTTTAATGATGCAAGACAGGAATTGAATGCCATCAAAGCGAAACAAGTGCCTAAAATGGAGCGCTACATGGAAGGAAAAGGCATGACTGAAATCACTTTTAAAAGTTATGAGGAGTTCATAGAGGAATAATTCCAAAAGAACCCATAGATCAAAAGCCGCCAGGACTCCTGAGCGGCTTTTTTATTTCCCGATGAATGTAAGTCAAAAATAGACTTGAAAGCTTCTACTTCTCTTAAATTTGCAGCTGGAATATGTACTGTAAAGCAAAGTAACATGCAAAACGACCCTACATTAGATCCTAAGTACCTTGGCAGGATTTCTTCAGACTTTGTGAAGGTATCCGAACAATTAAAGGAGGCATCTTATCAGATCCGAAAAAGAGGTTTTTCTAAATATCCTGTTTTCCCGATTTCTAAGGAAGATATTCCCATTGGACAACTGCTCTATGAAGCAGGCAAGATGGAAAACGAATGGAACTACTACGCATCGTTTCTAGAAGAGTTTATGCAGCGAGAGCTCATTGCTGAAGAAGATACGTTCATACAGGCATACAAAGATCCGGATGAGTTTTGTTGCTTATTTATTGTAGATCAGCAATTCACCAATTTTGTTTTTATACCATTCCCGGAAGATTAGGAATTTTTTCAAACAATAATCGCTGTTAATACTTTTCAAAACATATGGAAGAATTAGAAAATCAAATAGACACCGCCACGGAGTACTCCAATATTGCCATGGCTTATGTCATAGAATATGGTCCCAAGGTGGTCCTGGCCATTCTCACACTGATCATCGGACTTTGGGTAATCAAATTAATTACCAAGGGTGCTCGTAAGGGAATGGACAAACGAAATTTTGACCCTTCATTGTCTCCATTCCTGATTACTGTTCTCGGCATGCTGCTCAAAGTAATGCTGGTGATATCAGTAATCGGCATGGTAGGCATAGAGGTCACTAGCTTCATTGCCGTATTGGGTGCAGCTGGTTTGGCAATCGGTCTGGCCCTTCAGGGTACCTTACAAAACTTCGCCGGTGGGGTTGTGATCCTATTACTCAAACCGTTCAAAGTGGGTGACGTCATCAACGCTAAAGGCTACCTGGGCAGCGTAAAAGAAATTCAAATCTTTTACACCATCATTAGCACATTTGACAAGAAAACAGTCTACGTACCCAATGGAAGTCTGGCCAACTCGGACATGACCAATCTGTCTCAGGATGAAGTGAAGAGAAATGCATGGACTTTCGGAATCGCTTACGGTGATGACTATGACAAAGCCAAAGAAGTGCTGCAACGATTGATTGATGAAGATGAACGAATCCTCAAAGATCCAGAGTCATTCATCGCATTGGAATCTCTCGGAGATAGTTCTGTGAACATCGTGGTGAGGGCCTGGAGTACTGCTGGCGACTTGTGGCCAGTCCACTTCGATATGAATGAAAAAGTCTACAAAGAGTTTGCGAAAGAAGGCCTCAACATTCCATTCCCACAAATGGATGTACACCTTCACAAGGACAATTAATACATAGTTGTAAATAATTAAAAAGCCTCAATCGGATAGCTGATTGAGGCTTTTTTTATTTGGTGTAAATGAAGAGGTCTAAGCTTGCACCTTGAAAACCCAACCAGTCAGATCCTCTTTAAAGTGCATTCAACGAGAATATCACTTTACTCAACTAGTATTTCCCATATTCTTCCATGCAATAATGTCCTTTGCATTAACCACCACTGAATTGGAATGAAACTAGTTATCACCAGCTTTAGACGAGAATTGCTCATTCTTGGGCTCATCTTACTATTTGGAATGCTCTTTCTACCTGTTGTCATTGGAATGATTGAGGAAAAAGAGCGTGAAGCCTCCGACACTAGGTTAGAAAAAGCCCATGAGCAAGCTCTTGTTACCTTTAGAGGTGGTATTGAGCGATTTGCAACGTTAATGTCAGGAATCAGATCGTATATGGTCTCCTCACCTGAGTTTCCTACGCAAAGTGAATTGCGACACTATGTAGCTTATCAACTTCGTGATATTAACTACGCAGAGAATCTGACAATCTCTTTTATTGATACCTCGCATGTATTCAGATACTCTTTTGACAGAAGGTCAATAGACCCTGGAAGGCTTATTGGAACGTCTGTTAAGAGTATCCGAGACCAGGATGAAATAGACCGACTCAATGATGTACTCAATGATGAACAACTACACCTTTTCAAGCCGATCAACCTGGTGGAGGGCTATGTAGGGCTTCCCATTAATTTCAGTATTATAAGAGACGGTCAGGTGTGCGGTTACATAGCTGCCATAATTGATTTCAGTACGTTAGTAGCTCCGCTTTATGAGGTTTATGAAGGGAAAGAGGAGTTTGTCTATCATTTTTCGGTAGAAGGACTTCTGGACTTTGACCGTTCTCAAGTGTACGATGGATCTAGGGTGTATCACAATGAGGTTGATTCTGCCTTCTATCAGCATTATAATCTGGCTAAAAGTAGCTTTAAATACTCAACATTGGACCTCTATAACCTGGAGTTTATGATAGGTTCTGCAGCCGTAGGGGAAATTTTCAGTGGAGCCACTAAAGATGCTTTGTCCTCGTTGCTCTATGTTTGGTATTTTTTGTTGATTACGTTCTTTGCTTTTTCGGTCTATCGTTTGATCAGGTTTAGACAACTCAACATCAGGTTAAATGAATCAAATCAAACCATCCGGGTACAAACAGAACAACTGGAGAGTCAGAATGCAAAGTTGAAAAAGGTTGTTCACACCAAGGATAAATTGTTTTCCATTATTGGACATGATTTAAAAGGCCCGCTAACCTCTTTGATCACAATCGTAAGTCTTGCTGAGTCCAACAAGATATCGGTGGACGAAACCAGGAGTTTTATTCATGATGCTGGAGCTGCAGCTAAACACAACCTGGATCTTTTGGATAACCTTTTGCGTTGGTCCATGCAAAACTCCGGAGCAGATCAAATAAGAAAAACAAGTTTTAAACTGTTTGAGCTTGCGTCGTCTACTAAGGATCAATTGCAGGTAGTAGCGTCTACCAAGAATCTCCATATTGTCAACGAAGTGGATGAAAAACTGATGCTTCATGCCGATTACCAAATGATTTCGACGGTTTTACGCAATTTGATTTCAAATGCGATCAAGTTTAGCTTCCCTGGAAGGTCTATTACAATAGGTGCCCGGGAGGAAGGTGGTAAGGCTGTCGTATCAGTGTCCGATTCTGGTGTAGGAATGAATGAAGAGGAATTAAATGCACTGTTTCAAGCGGGTACAGATGTCGTAAGGAGAGGAACCAATGACGAACCCGGCACAGGCTTAGGGCTAGTAGTTGTCAATGATTTTATCCAAAGGCATAAAGGCGAATTAAAGGTCTACAGTGAAGAAGGGAAAGGGTCAACGTTTGAAGTATGGCTACCAAATGGTTGGTACATTCCAGAGGAACTACTTCAGACCGAATTCTAATTGTCTAATTGAGATACTGTCCTCCATAATCAATCAGGAGGATTTGATCCCATTGCTTCCTGAATTGGTTAATCTTCAACAGAATAATAGCTCATACCAATTAATTTTCGCCTGACGGACTTTCCAATCTCTTCTGAAAATTGAAGAATAAAACCTCATTCAAGGCATTTGTTCTATCCCCCCTTTTGTTTCCAATGGTTTTTTAAATAAGCTAGTGCATCTTCCAATGCCTTTTTAGATGGCTTAGGATCAAAACCTAATTCTTAGTTAATTCCAGATAGCGTAAAAATGAAAAGCCTCAATCAGTTAGCTGGTTGAGGCTTTTATTGTTAGAAGTAATTACTGAGGGCCTATTTTATGGAATCCCCCGGATAGACCGTCATCTCTAGCAATTCATACTGCTCCCCTATCCATTGAGGGTTCGCCTCTGGTGCGTTTTTTAAATGCCGATCAAAAAAGGACGTGACCAGTTTAGTGACGATTTCCATTCCCAAATAGGGGTCAATCGCTCCCGTCCCCGCAACAGCGCTAACAGGTATCATAAAAGGAATATCCATGAAATTAGGATGACCAGAATTCAACAGCTTTGTTTCGTAAAAATAGTCGGTGCTCTTATTTAAGTAAATGTGTGAATTGATATCCTCGTGTTCTTCAGGCCAATCAGCTGAAATGTATAAAAATGGTATTTGGTAAGTGGTATCGATCAGGTTTCCCCAAGTGATCCCGTCAATATTTGCCGCAGCTTTGACGCGCTGATCTACGAGCGGAACTTTTCCCGCCGCACCACCACCATTAGAGTGCCCAAAAACACCCACTTTGTCCAGAGCCATGCGGCCGGCCAGTGGTCCGCTTTGATTCCATTTTTCCAGTAAATCAATGGTGCCGATGATGTCCTCCGCCCAACGATCCACCGACTCGACTTCATAAAAATCATTTACAGCAGTTCTGACAATAGGATGTCTTTGTTCGAAATCAAGACCGTCTTTAAATGCGGCAATAAGTGGCTCCATCACTGTCATTCCACCGGAGGATATTTTTCTTTGGAAGTCATAATCAAAGTATTTAACCCGGCCATCAGGAAAAGTAGCTCCGAGACTTTCATATGTGTGATTCATGTTGATAATGATGTACCCCTGACTGGCTAGCTCTGTCAACAAGGCATAATAGCCTGTCGCTTTAGAGCCATATCCGTGTGAAAAAACCAAAACAGGAAACGAACCATTTGCCACCGGGATTTCAGGATATACGTGGGTTTTAACATGGTCCAGATAGTTGAGCGCAGATGGAGGCAAGCCGTATTTCGTCGCAAACCCAGCCCTACTGGCTTCATCCACATACTCTTCACTTTTTATTGAGGACACATCCGCTTCACTTGGATACCAGATTTTATACTGGAGTTCGCGTTTATCGTCTGGGTCCTCGGTGATCACTTCGTCACGATCGGTTTGAACATAGATGGATTTCGATCCTACGTTATAAGACCCTCGTGGATCGGGTAAAGAAAAGACCGGAAGAATTATTGGCAATAACCATCCGAGCATAGCCAAAACGATGATCCCAAAAAATCCGAATATCCGAACGAGTGATAAGCGGGCAACATTGGAGACATTAACCACTTTTATTCTCCATGCAAGTAGGAGCAGCAGCAGGTAAGCCGGAAACATTTGCCAGCGATAGCCCTCAATGACTAAATGCAATGACAGCAATACTCCAAGAAAAAGTAACAGGTGGTTGGACCTAACACGCAACAACAGTCGCCTTTTCACAAAAGGCAAAATGGTGACGGTGAGTAGCAGGATGATTTCTATAATTCTCATGAGAAATGAATTTTGATGTGTAAGATGAAATGTGGTTACAAAACTTCACAATAGAAACTTCTAGCGCAATGTAGAATCCATGCACAAATGCGTCGTTTGTCGACAAACCATTCAATTTGTGTGGCGTATACCCATCTCATGAAAGCCCAAGTACTTAAAGCCATTCTTCTTAGATTTGATTTTGAGTAGAAAGATATTCTTTGAGAAGAGCGGCAGATAGACTTGATTGGCACGTATAATCCCCGTTTTTTTCAATTACTCTACCGCCTGGCTATCTTGCACACCCACTCCTTAATTCCACTAATGCACCTTTTTACCTCATGGATGCATCTTTTTTGCTCCAACGTCGCACCTTTGAAATGGGGGTCATCGGTTTACTAACTACCCCCAAAATACTATTTCTTCGTATCGTCCAAAATTTCGTTCGTTAACAAAGCTATCTAAATAGGTAACTGACAGTAAAGAGACCTAACGTTTATACCTTAATCCAAAGTTGCCTATAAACCCTGGCCTTACTATTCTGCCAATTAAATAGCCTTCTGTTTTATAACCCGATTGCACCACTAAATCAAAATGATCGCCTAGTTTGTAATTAGTATTCACCGTTAAGGCGAACCCTTCATTGTAAAACGCTTGATCCCAAACATCCAGCATGACATCAAAGTTGATTTTGCTCTGCTGGGCCAAGACATCATAGGCACCTATTCCAACACCAATATTTCGAAACGGAAATCCATACTTAACCTGAACGGTGTACAGTTTCTCTTTAAATCTACAGTAGTTGATCATGTGAAGTTCAGCACCTAAAACTGATGTATTAAAGAAGGTACCATAACCCCAACCAGTGGTGTGATTGCCAATCAGGTATTTTGCTTTTTTCCCTTGTAAATTATCACCAAATGAGGCAGCGACCTCACTATAAAAATTCATGTCTGCCAGGTTCCATAACAAGCTTGCTAATGCAGCTTGTTTGTAAAAACGTGACAGGTCTGGGTTCACACTGCCATCAGATTCGACAATACTATCTCCCGATCTTTCCCAAATAGGCTTTATCCAATGTACGGGGTCTCCCATGGTATTTATCCATGTTTCTGACTTCTCTGGATCAACAGGAGCAATCAAACTGAAATAAACAGGATACATTAGCCGGTTAGTAAATGAAAGGCTTAGTTCATCATTATATAATTTATCATGCTTGTATAAATCCATTTGAATGTCTTTCACCATGAGGTAGTTTACTTCAAATCCACCTGCTACTGAAAGAATATTTTCTTCTAAAGAATGATCTGCAGGCAAATCCATTTTTCCATAGATCACGGGAAAAGAAAATTTTTGAATCGTAAACCGCCCATCTGCCTGCCTGGCTCTCAGCATGTGCCCAAACTCATGCCCCATGAGCATGGTGTAAAAGATCGTACCGAAAGACCAAACTCCTTCTGAAATATTTCTGACGGTTTTGTTTTTTATTTGCGGGCCTATACCTCTTGTAAAAGCATCGTGTAAAAGCTTACCGGTTGTCCTGATGTTAATACTCGAATTATACAAGTCATAATTAGGTGCAATCATGTAGTGATAGTCTCGGTAAATCTCCTTTTCTACATTACCTGAAGTGTCTCTTGTCATCTCTTGACCAGATGATGTGTGGTAGTTGCCAATTATCAAAAAGAAGAGCAGGATTACCTGCTTTTTGAGTGGTGCTAAAAAAAATGATATCTGCTGCATCGCTAAGAATCTTTGATGCAATAATAAGTGCTTAAAAATGCTCTTTACTTACCCTATGTTAATTGTCATTTTTTTTCTGAACGAATTCTACTTAAGCTTTGTGGAGTAATACCTAAGTACGAAGCAAGATACTTTAGAGGGGTTCTTTCTGTAATTTTATTCATTTGAATCAGCTCCAGATAACGTTCTTTGGCTGATTTGGTCAGCAGGTCTATCTGCTGTTGTTGTTTGTCAAAATAAGCCACTTCTGTTACTAGCCTGGAAATTTTCTCTCCATTTTCCGTTGAGTTTAAGATCATCTGAAAATGATGATAATCCATACTAAAGAAAGTGGAGTCTTCAAATAACCTCACCTCAATTGGTGTTGGCTTTTGTGTTGTGAAGGACATATAATCCAGCATAAACTCCTTTTCAAAGCTCATGTCAATGCAAACATAATTATTGTCGTTCCAGATTAGATTTCCCCCACTTCCTACGAACAGAATGTTCATGTTCTTTTCAGTTGCATAAGCTTCTTTAATGATCGTTTCCTTCGGCAATCGTCTAACCTCTCCATATTTCTCGAAGTTTTCCCAGATATCCAATTCAAGCTTTAAAAAGGGGTCAAAACATTGCTTTAATTGCTGTGCGATCATAATTCTGTTTTCAAATTTAAAACCTTGACCAAATTCAAATTTCGGTGTTGTAAACCAGTGATTTCTAACCTGTAGATGAATTTATCATTCTGGTTAATCGCAGCTTCCTTGAGACTTTTAGTGTAAGGAAGAAAGTACGTATAGATAAATATACGAAATTCCCAGCCTGCAATCACCCTCTTGAAAAAGCCCAGGGATTTGGGGGTCATGTCCTGAAATAGGTTGACACAAAAAGTGTTAATTATGAAAATGTTAGAA
>JAMWZA010000082.1 GCA_024305105.1 Marinoscillum sp. | reverse complement strand
CTATTCTTGCATTGGGTGCTGATATCCATTTTTGTCAAATTATTCACATGGTAAAACCAATCAAGTCCCCGAAAGTGGGACTTTTTTATTTAGAGTGATTCGTCATGATTTTAAACCAGAGAATAGTGATCAATTGGACCAATAAAATAGGCCTTGTGCGAACTAAACATACCCGGATGAATACCAACTTGTAAATTGGTATGAAGCCCAGAATTAATTTTCAATTAGTTTGGAGTTCTTTCACAGTCTATCTCAATTAATTCGTTACTGTAATAGTTTCTGATTCTGATAAATTATCAAAAAGAGGTATATAAAATTGTGTAGATTAATGCTTCTAGTGAGTTGAAAAGGTGTTTTATTATGAAAAGTGTAATTTTATTTTCCCAGTTAATCCCTTTTTAATTTGTAATTAAGCCTTGAAAGCTAGATTCGAAAAGAGTTTAACAAGCTCGATTTATCTTAATAACCTAAGAGATTAAGGTCAATAGCATTACGGGGATTTGTGATCAGGATTTACTGATATTCCGGCGCATTGATTTTAATCTGTAAGACTTAACAAACTAAAATTATGAGAACAATACTACGGAGATTCTTAATGCAGCGGAAGATCGTATTGATCATGACGTTAATGAGTGTCTGCTTGATCGGAGGAGCGGTTGAAGTGAGGCAAAACAATGAAGAAGACGTCAAGGTATCTGGTAAAGTGGTAGATGAAAACGGATCTGGCCTTCCCGGAGCTACGGTTTTAGTAAAAGGAACCACCCTTGGAACCACCACTGATATGGACGGCGCATTTAGCTTGATGGTGCCTGAGGATGCAGTCATTAGTGTTTCTTTTATAGGATTCAAGGTGAAGGAAATTCCTCTCAATGGAAGAACATTTATAGAAATAGAGATGGAGCCCGATCTTGGAGATTTGGATGAAGTAGTAGTAGTGGGGTATTCTACTCAAAGCAAAGCAAGCCTCACGTCATCAGTAGCGTCAATTGGCAACGAAAACATCCAAACAACCAACCACACCAGTTTGGCGCAGAAGCTACAAGGTAAGGTAGCAGGTCTGCAGATCAGACAGACGAGTGGCCAGCCCGGGGTTTTCGATAATGACATTAACATTCGTGGATTCAATGGTTCTCCTCTTTATGTGATCGATGGGATCAGAAGAGAAGGCTCTACAGAATTTCAACAACTCAACGCTGAGGATATAGAAAGCATTTCAGTGCTAAAAGATGCTGCAGCGAGTATTTATGGGTTAGGTGCTCAAAATGGAGTAATCCTGGTCACAACCAAGAAAGGAAGCAAAGGGAAACCAAAATTCAGTTTTGGTGTGAATTATGGAGTGTTAACTCCTACAAATATACCTGATATGGCAGATGCCGGACAGTATACCGAAATGTGGAATGATGCTTTCATCTTCCAAAGAGGTGGAGATGGCAGCCCGAGATATTCAAAGGAATATGTTGACAATTGGGTAACAGGAGCGCCAGGTTTTGAAAGCACTGATTGGTATGATCTTACCATGAAGGATCAATCTAACTTCCAGCAATACAATGCTTCTGTAAACGGTGGTAGCGATAAAATCACCTATTACATGGGCTTTGAACACATGCGGGAAAATGGATTATTGAAAAGTGGAGACATGGGCTATCAGCGATTCAACCTCAGATCCAATGTGACGGCAAAATTGACCGATAATTTAGAGTCACAGCTTTTACTTGGTGTTAGACACAGTACGCGTACTCAACCTGGAGCAGGATTTTTTAGCATTTTCAAAGGGACAAGAGTATCGCTACCTACAGATTACCCATATGCCAATGGTAACCCAGAATACATAAGACCAACCTATTTGGATCAAAATCCTTTGGCTCTTGCAGACAGGGATATTACTGGGTATTCTGAGGATCGAACGCAGAGTTTACAGTCTTCATTCTCGCTGAAGTATACGGCTCCATTTCTTGAAGGGCTTTCCTTTAAGGGTGTTTTTTCTTACGATTTGAATAATTTTCAGAATAAGAACCTTAATAAACCTTATTCATTATACAATTATGACAGCATTGCCGATCGATACGTACCGGTAAAGTATCGGGACGGTTCAGGTAGTATGTCTCAAAGAGCCCGTCTGAACCAATATTTAACATTCCAGGGTTATGTAAACTTTGATCGTAAGTTCGGCAAGCACAAGGTTGGTACTGTCTTGGTTTATGAAATTAACACGCTGAACAGAGAGGATTTTAACGGTAGAGGAATCTATGGAGATTTTTATACCACTGATGTGTTGGAGTTTGCTACAGATCAGGAATTTGTGGGTTCCAGCCCGAGACAGGAAGCAGACATTTCCTACATCGGAAGGTTAAATTATTCGTATGCTGACAAATACTTGTTTGAGGTTGCAGCCAGGTATCAGGGGCATTACAATTACGCCCCATCCAATCGCTGGGGGTTATTCCCGATGGCTTCTGTGGGTTGGAGAGTTTCCGAAGAGTCATTCATTCGAGACAATGTTAGCTTCTTGTCTGACTTAAAATTAAGGGCATCTATTGGAACTGTAGGACAGCCTGTAGGATCACCTTTCCAATACATTCAAGGCTATGTGGTAGGAAGTGGAGGCCCATATGAGTTTATTGATGATACACAGGTATTCGGTATAGCAGCACCAGAGCCGGCCAATGCCAAATTATCCTGGGCAGACGTTACCACTACTAACCTGGCTCTAGATCTGGGCGTTTTGGATAACACGTTCACTCTGACCACTGAGGTGTATCAGCGGTTTCAGGATGGTTTGCCAGCAAAACGTAACGTATCACTTACAGACACCTATGGAGGTGGTTTGCCTGAGGAAAACCTAAATCAACGAATTACACGTGGGCTCGAGTTTGTACTTGGTCACAAAAATTCCGTTGGCGATCTCAGTTACAGTGTCAATGTGAACTACAATTTGGCCCGGACCATGTGGTTGCACAGAGAAGGAGAGGCCTACACCAATAGTTACGATGAATGGAGAAATAGAAGAGAAGACCGATGGGAAGGCATCATCTGGGCGCAAAATTATATTGGGCCATTTACATCTGCTGATGAGTTAAGAAACTCTGCTTTACAGAATGGAAGCGATGGAAACATAACACGAGCACTACCGGGTGATTTCAGGTACGAAGATGTTAATGGAGATGGTGTAATCGACGGAGATGACCGGTCGCCAATTCTTTCTGATGGCACACCAAGGACAAATTTTGGGTTGAATCTGGACTTGTTTTGGAAAGGGTTTGATTTTAATATGTTGCTTCAGGGCCAGACAGGACATACCCTTAAATTTGATGAGGTATACGGGCAGATTTTTGCTTTCAGAGGCAATACGCCGGCTTATTTTCATGATAGATGGAGAAAAGAGGATCCGTATAACCTCGACAGTGAGTGGATTCCAGGAGAATGGCCTGTGTCCAGAGCAATTGGTGATATGCCAGGTAATTCTTATACCGAAAGTTCTGTTTGGAGAAGAGATGCTTCTTTCTTAAGGCTAAAAAGCCTTCAATTGGGCTATACGTTTAAGAGCGATATCATTTCTAAAGTAGGTATTTCGTCTATGCGAATTTATGCCACAGGGTTTAACCTGTTGACATTTACAGACCCTTGGGTGAAGCCGCATGATCCAGAGCGATCTAATAATGGGCCAGGACTCGGATATAATGCTGGTTTTGGGTACCCATTGGCAAAGACTTATACAGTAGGGTTAAGTATTAATTTGTAAGTATTTAAAAGAAATTAGAGATGAAAAAGATAAATTTCATACTAGCAATAGTATTTCTAATGGTGGTGTCTTCGTGTCATGACCAGCTAGACGTGCAACCTTTGGATAGGATTACTGCAGGTAGCCTCTTTGGCGATCCGGGAGGTACCGAATTGTACATGGCAGACCTTTACTTTAGGCTGCCAGTTGAAGACCTCAACTACTACCCCAGACAAGGATTTGAGGTGAGCTATGGTGGTCCCAACAACGCAGGTGAAGCACAGGCAATGTTTACTCCATGGGCAAGTCATAGTGGTCGAAACCTTGGGCTGAATGGTGATCACCTGAGATGGTGGAGTGTAGATCGAGGCACGCGTGGAATAGACGGTGATAGGTTAGACGATGACCATACCCCATGGACGCTCATTCGTAATGTCAATTTGTTCATCGATATCATACCTACCTTGGACGTGGATGATCAAATAAAAACCCAATATAGAGGTGAAGCCGCTTTTATCAGAGCTTTCGCCTATTTTGGTTTGGCAAAGCGATATGGTGGAGTTCCTATTATTACAGAAGCCCAGGTTTTTGAGGGCAATCCTGATGACTTATTGGTGACTAGAAGTACCGAAAAAGAAACATGGGATTTTGTGTTGTCGGAGTGTGATGTGGCTATTGCCAATTTGGAAGGTATAGAAGTTCCTCAAGCAAGAAAAGCGTCAAAATGGGCGGCACTTGCATTACAATCACGAGCAGCACTTTTTGCAGCAAGTGTTGCCAAATTTGGTTCCGAAATAGACCTGGCCGGTCCCGCTGTTGCGGAGGGGTTAGTAGGTTTGCCTGCCAGTGCTGCAGATGACTACTACCAGCAGTGTTTGGATGCTTCTAAAGAATTGATGGATGGTCCTTTCTCATTGTATGGAGCGAGTCCAGCTAGTCCCGAAGAGGCTGCTCAAAACTTTCAGGCAATGTTTGTAGATCCGGATTTAGCGCTGGGCACAGAAGCCATATTTATTAAAGGGAAAACGCTTCAAGGTGAATTTCAGGCCAATAACTACGACATCTGGTTCAATCCGCACCAAACCAGAAACGGATGGCCACACCCTGGACGCATGTGTCCGACATTGGATTTCATCGACATGTTTGAATCCTACAATAACCCTGGAGTAAACACTCCGGTAGTGACTACTGTCGATGGAGATGTCGATGATTACAATGGGTATGACCCCAATAGGGAGTACTTAAAATTTGATGATCCGACCGAATTATTTGCTGATAGAGATGCCAGACTTCATGCGTCAGTAATCATCCCTGGTTCAATGTTTAAAGAAACCAAAATCGTTTATCAAAACGGGTATGTTCAACCAGATGGCGAATTTAAGACAGACACCAAACTAAGTATGGAAGTAGATGGAGTGACATACCATACGTTTGGTGCGGCAGATTCCAAAGACTATTCAGGTTTTGACCCGACTGGATCGAACCACACTTCAACCGGGTTTGGTTTAAGAAAATTTTTGCAGCCTGACCCTGTTGTTCCTGCATGGAACCAGGGGACCACTGATTTTATGGAATTCAGACTAGCAGAGGTCATGCTCAACTATGCAGAAGCACAGGTGGAAAGCGGACTTGGAGATGCTAATGTGGCTACCGATGCACTCAATGCAATAAGAAGAAGAGCTGGTCATACAGTGGACATTCCTGTGACAGTAGATAATGTGAAGAGAGAGCGAATTGTCGAACTGGCTTTCGAAAACAAAGCGCTATGGGACTTGATACGGCGTAGAGAATTTCACAAAGTAATGGATCAGTCTTTAAAATACGCTTTGGTTCCGGTTATGGATCTTCGTGAAACTCCTCCCAAGTACATGTTCATAAGACAGAAGACCCGACAAAGTGCACCTATCACCTTCAGACAAAGGGATTATTACAGAAGAATAGAAAATTTGGCATTGAATCAGTTGGTTCAAAACCCAGAATGGTAAGACTTTAATTTCAAACGACGATGTTCCGAAAACAAATAAATAGTATCATAATGTTGCTGCTAATTCTAGTAGGTTTAACAGCATGTGAATTAGACAACTTAGCAGGGCCTGATTCAGGTCTTTATGGTCAGATAATAGATGAGGAGACAGGAGAACTAGTTCCGCAGGATATCATCAATGGTACACTCATCGAGATATGGGAAGATGGCTGGGATCCAGTAACACCACAACGTTTAGAGGTGAAAAACGATGGGACTTATAAGGATACCCGTCTTTTCTCCAATACCTATTCCGTAATCCCTGTTAACACTAATTTTCACAACAATGCTTCCATAGGGATAGATACGGCGAGAGTGGAGATCAATGGACAAACCGAATACAATTTTTCGGTCACTCCTTATGTAAGAATTGTAGATTTTGACCTGGCTCAAAACGGAACCAAAGTGGTAGCGAATTTTAGGCTTGAGCAACCCGTGGATTCGGTTTACCTGGCTGAGGGTGACGTAGATAGAACAGCCGTAATTATTGACGAGGTTTCATTATTTGTTCACTTTGACCCTAATGTAGGTAGGGAAATGAGCCTTGGAAAAACGACTGAAGGTATTGGCGCAGTGATCGAAGAAGGTGTTAATGACACTTATCGTTTGGAGTTTGATACCTCCCGAGATACAGATTTTGTAAACGGAGGTAGGATTTACATGAGGGTGGGAGCACAAGCTGAAATGCCACAAGCACGAACAAATTATGGTCCCACAGTTGAATTAGATTTTTAGTTTCGTGTAAGATTGATTTGCATGGTCAGACATTCGGGTTAGGATGTTTGGCTGTGCTCATCTTCTTTTTTAAAAGATTCCATCCAGCAGAGGTTGGCAAGGAATTATTTACTCGTGGTTTATAATGGCTATGCACTATTAGGTGCGAATCAGATTGGTTTGTTTTCCATCAAATCAACACGCGAGAAGTATGTCCTGATATAATAACAAGATGAAAGAATACAGATTTAAAGGCCTTTATGGTCTGGCATTACTCATATTTTCTTTTTACATATTGAGTTCGTGCAGTAGTTCGAGAGCAGATGTGAAATTTGAAGAGAGTTTAGAGCAACAAAACAGGTTAACTGACTGGGTAAACACTTTTATTGGCACAGGAGGTCACGGACATACATTTCCCGGAGCGAGCATGCCCAATGGGATGGTGCAGTTGAGTCCGGATACCAGGTTAAATGGTTGGGATGCTTGCAGCGGCTACCATAGTTCAGATGAACATATTTTGGGTTTTTCCCATACCCACCTGAGTGGGACAGGTATTGGTGATTATGGTGATATATTGTTTATGCCTGTGGGTAACTCACCAGAATTGGAGAAAGACGATCAAAATAATTATAGCCATAGTTATTCGAGCAACAAGAAACCTAATTCAGAGTTTGCTCAGCCGGGTTACTATCGTGTTACTCTCGATAAGAGCGAAATAGGCGTCGAATTAACAACTACAGAACGGGCTGGTTTTCATCGGTATTCCTATAACAATCGTCCAGCAGGCTTGGTCATAGATCTCAATCATACCCTGCAAAATCATCAACAGGTCAAGAATGTTATTGAAGTAGTGGGCCCCAATGAGATTCGTGGTGTCAAGCACACTAGTGGGTGGGCCAGAGAACATGAAGTCTACTTTCACGCTGTATTCTCAATTCCGTTTGAGTATGAAATTAAGGGGGACGGAAGTATTGCGATTCTTAATTTTGGAGAAAGAGTTCATGAAGTGCTCGTCAAAGTGGGGATTTCTCATGTAGATATGGAAGGTGCTAAAAGAAATCTGGATACAGAAATACTGGATTGGAGTTTTGATAAAGTGAAAAGAGCAGCTGACAAAACATGGAATGACTATCTTTCTAAGATCGAGATTGAAGGAGGAACAGATGATGAGAAGACTATTTTTTACACTGCCATGTATCACGCTGCCCTTGCACCCAATGTTTTCAGTGATGTGGATGGGAGGTATATGGGGATGGATCGCGATATACACCACTCCACACGCAATATATATACCGTTTATTCGCTATGGGATACCTATCGAGCACTGCACCCATTAAATACAATCTTGAGACCACAGGTAAATCAGGATATGATCCACTCACTAATCACAAAATATGAAGAAGGAGGCGTACTGCCAAAATGGGAACTGGCAGGAAACTATACCGGTACAATGACTGGATACCATGCAGTGCCTGTGATAGTGGATTCTTACATGAAAGGTCAGCGAGATTTCGATGTAGAAAAGGCTTATAAAGCTGTATTACATGCTTCTACCTACGATACGACAAGTGTCAAGTTTTTTGATGAAAACATCAAGAATCATTTGATGCCCATGGCTAAGCATTTCAATAATACATTGGGGTATATTCCATCGGATCTAGAGAATGAATCGGTATCCAAAGCGCTGGAGTACGCTTACAACGATTGGTGTATTGCTCAGATGGCTAAGGAATTGGGCCACAAGCAAGATTATGAGCGATTTATGCAACGGTCAAAAAGATACGTTCAGTATTTTGACGAGAATACGGGCTTTATGAGAGGTAAACTTTCTTCTGGTGAGTGGAGGGAGCCTTTCGATCCTAAATATTCCAGGCATCGAGAAGATGATTATGTAGAAGGCAATGCCTGGCAATGGTCCTGGTTTGTGCCACATGATATAGATGGATTGGTGGCTCTCCACGGAGATCAGCAAAAATTTGTACAGAAGTTGGATCAACTATTTAGCGAAACCAGCGAAATCACCGGGGAGGAAAGTTCAGCAGATATTTCTGGACTTATAGGACAGTACGCGCATGGAAACGAACCTAGTCACCACATAGCTTACATGTACAATTATGTAGATGAGCCGAACAAGACACAGAAAATCGTCCGGGAGATACTCGATTCACAGTATCGCAATGATCATGATGGCCTTTCTGGTAATGAAGATTGTGGTCAAATGTCTGCCTGGTATCTGCTAAGCGCAATGGGGATTTATCAGGTAGCTCCCGGAGATCCGGTATATACTTTCAGTTCTCCTATTTTCGATCAGGTGACCATTCATTTGGACAATGGAAAAGAGTTTGTGATCAAATCACAAAATAATGAGCCGGAAAATATTTACTCTATTGCATATGATTTCAATGGAGAAACATTGGATGCTCCGTTTATTAGTCATGAGCAAATAGAGGCCGGTGGGGTGTTAACATTCAGTAAAACAAATATACCATAAGAAATAGTAGAAAGCATGTTGTTGAATCGAGTTATAAAGGTATGTGCCGTATGTCAACTATTAATTTTCGCATCATTTAGTCAAGCGCAGGTAGTGCTTGATCGGTGTGATATAGAGACAAGCTGGCAAAGCGACAATACACTAAATGTGGATACTGAAATAATACAGGAAGGGCGTGCATCCTTATCGGCACTAGGTACCAATGAACTTTGGTTCAAGAAAATATTTTCACAGACAGCTGTAGGTGTAGACATGCAAGGATTTCTTACCTTTTTTATCTATGCCGAGGATGCCACTGCTTTAGGAAATGAGGGACACATTGAAATCAACAGTTCAGGTATCGAGGGAGACAACGCACTCAGGTGGGACATGCCCACCACATTTCAATCGGGATGGAATGAGCTACAACTGGCTCTTGCAAATGCATCGGTCATTGGCCAACCTGAGTTAACTAAAATCAGGTCGTTTGTCTTGAGGCAAACTGTGACCTCAGAGACGACCTTAAAAATCGACCTTATTCAGTTTAAACAAACCCTTAATCCTGTTGAATCCAGTATCTTGGAAGTGTCCGAAATTGATTTCTCTACCTTAGATGGGAAAGTGATGTTTGGTTATCAGGGCTGGTTTTCATCCAAGGGAGATGGAGGTCCTTTAGGAGATCGCTACCATCATTGGGGTAATTTGGCATCTGGTTCGGGTTCGCCCAGTGACTTGAGTGTGGAAATGTGGTTTGACGATAGCGAATTAGATCCGGATGAGTTGTATGAAACGGGTTATTACTATCCAGATGGAAGGCAAGCAAGGTCCTTTTCCTCATACAATAAGAAGACGGTAGTCCGTCACATGAAATGGCTGAGGGATTATGGGTTAGATGGGGTCTTTTTACAAAGATTTATGTCGGAAGCTAGAGACCCTAAGTTTAGAGAGTTTAGAGATAGTGTAGCCATACACGTCATGGACGGAAGCGAACGATTTGGTAGGGCATTTGCGATGATGTGGGATGGAATCAATTACTCCAATGCTGCTGACGATGTTATCAATGACTGGAAACACCTTGTAGATAATCTGAAATTGACCGAAAGTCCTAATTACCTGCATCATCGAGGGAAGCCGTTGATTTCTATATGGGGCTATACCGTAAGAGATGAGGCCAAACAAGAAGAGTTGGAAAAGCTTATTGACTTTTTCCACAATGCTCCAGAGGAAAGATATCGGGCTTCGATTAAGCTTGGATGCAATCATGAATGGAGAACCCAGGAAGGCGGAAAATGGGTCGAAAGTTTTGAGAAAGTAGAAGTCATCAGTCCCTGGGCGGTGGGTAGGTATGGTTCTTCCAGAGCATCATACGAAGATTTTGCAGACCGTATTACCGTTCCGGATATCGAATGGTGTAACGCTAACAACATTGATTACCTTCCTGTCAACTGGCCTGGTTTTTCCTGGTACAACTTGCACAGCGGCCCTAAAAATCAACATGCCCGGAGAGGCGGTAATTTTTTCTGGGATCAGGTAAGCGGAAATATGAGTAGAGGAGCCAAGAGTCTTTACATCGCAATGTTTGATGAGATTGATGAAGCTACTTCATTTTTTAAGATGCCAGAAAATGCGGCACAGTCTCCAGATAAAGGGTATTGGTTGGATCTTAGTGCTGACGGATACGATTTGCCCAGCGACTGGTACCTGAGATGCGTAAGATTGGCTACTGATGTAATGAAAGGACTTGTGGATAATCCGTTGTATTTGGAAACACCCCCCGATGGGCTGGATATTTTTAGTATGAGAGCCACTCATAGTACTTGCGAATCCTCTAACGGACAACTCTCACTAACATACCCGGATGAAGGGGCTTATGAGTTTAGTTTAGATGGAGGGACATCCTATCTGTACCCTTCCTCTTCTGAGAATACCGAAATACAGGTAAGCAGTCTCAATCCAGGCCTTTATAACATATGGGTTAGGCGTGGTGATGGTACGAATCCTACTGATCTGGGAGATATTTTGATTGTCAACTCTCAACCAGAAATAAAAGTGGTTTCCAATGATGCGTCTTGCAAAGCAGATGGTAGCCTGGAAATAGAAGTCGGGACAAACCCTTACATCGGTCCAGTGCTGATTAGTTTGGATGGAGGTCAAACCTACAATTATGAGCTGCCTGAAGGACAGTATCAGATGACCATTTCCGAATTGTCTGAAGGTAGCTATCAGGTCACGGCTAAATGGAAAGATACCGATTGCGAAAAGTCCATAGGTGAAGTTGAGATTGCGACCAATGTTACAGAACCATCAATAGAGATAGAAGTGTTTGATGAATTATTTGAAGGAGAAATATGTATCGGCAGTCGGGTGGCGTTATCAGCCTCTACCAATAATGAAGTGACCTCCTGGCAATGGGCTGGACCTGAAAATTTTGAAGCGGAAGGTGACCGTGTTGCAATCACAGATAGTCTGGTTGCAAGTCAGGCAGGAGAGTATCAGGTAGTTTACGTGGATAGTAAAGGGTGCTCATCACAGTCTCAAATAGATGTTGCCCTTTCGGAAAATTCTGCGCCAAATGGTAGCTTCATGGTAGAGGCTGATGAAGTTGTATTAGATCCAAGCGAGAGCGTATTTTGTGAAGGCCAGCGGCTTATTTTACAGGCTACACCGGAAAATGACGCTTATACTTATTCTTGGGTTGGTCCAAACGGCTTTCAGAAGTCAGGTCGAAGAACGACGTTGACGGCTGTCGCCGAAGAGCGTTTATCTGGATTGTATAGTCTGAAGATTAGCGATGGAGCATGTTATACAACGATCAACGAAGAAATCATCATTGAATCCGAAGCTTCCTGTGAAGGTACAGTATTGATGGACAGTCACTCATCTGCGTTTGTTTTATATCCAAATCCTAGTCAGGAGTATGTATATCTAACTGCAATACATGAAATAGCCAATGTACAGATCCTGGATTTAGCTGGAAAGCAGTTTAAGAAACAAGAAGTAACTTCAAATACAAAAACGGTTAGTTTGCGCGTGGCAGATTTGCCTGCGGGAGTTTACCTGCTTCGAGTTCTAAATAATAGCGGGAAGGTTCAGCGTTGTCGATTTGTCAAAGAGTGACGATTACTTAAAGCATAAGAGAAAAGTACAGAGGCCGGATCCAATATGAATCGGCCTTTTTCTTTTAGAAGTTGTTCATTTTGGATTTAACTCATTTCATTGTTCGAGCAATGCAAAACCTTCGTAAAACAGACGATACCTGAATACCGGGTCTAACCCTACGGCAAACTGTCTTAAAAGTGGAGCGTCACTAATTGGTTAAAGATTCTAATCTATTGTTTACCAATTCGCCTTATGGCTTTTGATTTTTCAAGTAGAATATCCTGATTCAATGAGATGAAGTTGCGGTTGAGTAGTAAGCATATTTATGATCAGTCTTACTGTGGCTCCAATACAGGTGAGGTTCATGATGCTTGGATGGATATTTTTTTGATCCAAGGCTAAAGTCTTGAAAACTTGTTCGTGTTTTACACCGCTAGAAAGGAGCGCTAACACCTTTGAATACCAGGATAATTATTATTTTAATAATATGAGTAAAAAAATAAGCGCCTAAACAGTCAATTTCTATTAAAACAGCCTTGATTATTATGATTAATGGAATTTTAATCAATTTTTTATGTCTGATTAAGGAGAATTTAAGGCCATATTAACTGCTCGCTTCTAAGTTGCTAACTGAAAATAATTGTTCATTTTATTTATGTTATTATGAAAAATAGAGTTTTACAGTTAGTGGCAGCAATGGCTGTCAGTACGTGTGCAATTGCACAAACCACAGTGTGGAATCCTGCTGCTAATCCAGACGGCACTGGTAACTGGAACGAAGCGGCAAACTGGACTGCAGGGCTTCCAAATCCTGGTTCGGGTAAAGCAGTATTTAATGTGCCAGAAGCAGCACCGGCTATTATCACAGATGCTCAATCAACCTTTCATTTGGTGCAGGGAGACAATGCTGATGGAGGAGAAATAATTATTCAATCAGGAGGATCGTTAACATTAGGTGAGATTTGGGGAGGTATAGGCTATAATGCACCGGCCGTACTTACTGTTGAGACCGGTGGTGAAATCACTTTCGGGCAGCATGCATGGATTGGCTTCCTCGAAGGAGCTGAAGGTACCGTAAACATCAATGGTGGTACTGTGAATGTAACCGCTATGACTGGCCTTGGCTGGGAAGGTGGTATTGGTATAGTGAACTTACGAGATGGATTGTTTGATCTGGCCAATATTAACGCATCCGACCTCAAATCAATTGGAGAAGGTTCTTACATTGATATTTCTGGTGGTGGAGTAATGACTATCAATGGAAATAGAATGGCTCATACAGACGAAAATGATGAAGAGCAGCCTGATCAAATTGCAGCCTTTGCTGAAGAGAGTAGAATCATGGCACTGGGTGGAAATGCAGATTTGATCTACTGGTATGATGAAGAAGCCGACGAGACATTCATTGTGGCTCCTGCCATTGTGGAGAGTACTTTCCCATTGGATTTAGACACCGAGGTTTCCAGAGATGCAGATATCCTGGTTGTTTTCAGCAAGGAAATGGACGCAGCGTCAGTTGAAGCTAACCTGACTGTTTCTCCAGAAATTGAAAACCAGGAATTAGTTTGGTCTGAAACAGGAGATACGCTTTCAATCAAAGGTGATTTAGCTGATGGTGTGACGTATGCAGTAAGTGTATCCACGGATGCCATGGATCTTTTTGGTTATGGACTTGCTTATGATGAATCACTTTCTTTCACCGTAGAAGGCGAGATTGCCATTCCGCTGAAGGTAGAGCCAAGTGATCGCATTGCACTATTCCCGAACCCAACTCAGGACTACTTTTCTTTTGGAAGTGTTGCTGAAGAGGTGAAGGTTTTCAGCATGAGTGGTCAGCTTGTTCTGAAAAAATCCAATGTAATGAATGTGAAAGTAGATGGTTTAAAGTCCGGTCAATATTTGGTGAAGGCACAAATAGCTGGTCAGGAAATTTCAAAGAGACTGGTTGTCAAGCATTAATTCACGCCTCAGATCTACTTCACAAATCCTAAAACGAATAATCGAATAATCATGAGAAATATTTTTAATTCTAATTTTACAGCCAATTCGCTAGTGCTTGTCGTATGTGTAGCATTGCTAGCATTTTCCACCTCTTGTGGAGAGGATGGAAACGATACCAAAACACCAAAGGAAGTGACTATAGAGTCATTAAAAGGAGAATGGTCTCTTAGTACAGACTCTGAACTTGCCAACCTTACAGTAGATCCTTCTACTGTTGGAATCACGATTACGGAGACTGGGTTTAGTCTAACTGGTGATATTACCACCTATGTGGACGGAGGATCATTTACAGTGGATGAGTCAGGTAATCTGACAGATCTAAGTGTGAACATCACCAATGCCGACCTGGAAATAGATGGCGCACCTACTGTCAAGGTAGAGAATGAGGTTTCTAAAATAACAGTATCATTCACAGCAAAACAATCATCTTCACGCGTAAGTGGTGTAGGAGCATTTGTTCTTGTAATGGTTAAAGCATCATAATTCGTACTTCTTCATTTTGTTTATGATAAGAGGAGGCCGTGTCAAAGGAATTTGACCGGCCTCTTTCTGTTTATACAGGATTTCACCAGAATCCAAACCTATGTTCGACTTATAAGCGACCGAATAACGGTCTGCGTGTCCCACCCGATCAAATCCCAATGAAACCTGCTTTTATCACCGGTGAAGGCGCCCAACCCTGGACATCTGCCTTATTCATTGGAAAGTCATTGATTAACCAAAACGCTTTTTATATTCGTATGATTTCAGCAGGCCCTACCTTGACATTCCTTTGGTTGAAAAGATAGTTTTTGAGTTTTTTTGAATTCATTTTATAATTTTATTTGTCGTGCTGAGGTGAGTAGTATTTTAAATAGAATGACTCCTTTGGTACGAATTTTAGTTTGTTCTAGTGACTGCTGAAAAGGTCTCAGGTGTGTCATATGTAAGGCGGTGAAGTAGAACGCCACCCGGCTGTTTCCTTATACTGCGAACTACCGCAATGAAGTAGAAGGTGCGTCTGAGGCTGTTTTGTCATTATCGAATTTTGGATATTGACTATGTGCAAGTGAAAACGGTGATTTCATGTCGGATCGTTGCACTTCTTCAAACAGGAATGACAAGATGCATTTGTCTGTGGGCTTGACTAAGGTTATTACTCTATTATAACGTTTGTCACCAGACCCTATTCTAACCCACTCAATTAGTCCTACTTTGTCATGTTTGCCTTCCAACATTATGTTTGTCAGATTGAGGCTCTCGAAATTCTGTTTCATCTTACGTTTCGAGAACCTCAACGTGACAGCTAATCTAAGTTGACAAAGTAGGATTAGCAAAGAATTGCTTTGATCTACTTTTTTCCTTTCATTAATGGTTGACACCATGCTAGAAAATTCGGATAAGCGTTGAAAGGCATTGGACGAATGTGCAAGCTGCATTGATAATTAGTCAAAAACTTGTCTCAGCTGTTTTAAACAGCGGACTAGAGCAGTTATGTTCAAATTTCAGACCAATGTTAATTCACTCGATATTTGTAAATCATTCCATGAAGTGGTATTGCGAAAATAGCAAAAACACCCCCTATTAATTCAAAATTCACCATCTATTAAGGCAATATTAATCAGTTAAAAGTAAAATTACCAAAGAGTTGAATGACTATAGGTTAAATGAGGAATCCTTTGATGACCGCCAGGTTCCCAACTGAAAGTCAAAATCTCAACAGGGGTATGAATAGTTAATCGCTCAATGATCATAAACCTTTTCAGGTCTAGATATGAGTGATAGTTCTAATGGTTAACTGCCTGTTCAGGAATTGGATCAGGATTTTTTGCTTCAGTCAATCGCGGATAAAAGCTGCGAGTGCTCATTCAGTATCATATAGTCACTGAATTGAAACTGTGAGGTCTGGCATGTTTTGAAAACCGTGATAGGCTGAAAATGCCAGCGATAGTGTGACTTGCAAACCATGCTCAACCGCTCAGTACTTTCAAGACTTAACGCAAAAGTTGACGGCAATTTAGAATTCTAAAAAAGTAAAATAAATACCACTATGAGAAAACTGTATCATTATCTAAAATCAAAACGGGGAATCCTAACGATTGGGATTGTCTGCACACACCTGGCATTGTATGCCCAAAATCCTCCCGAAAAGAAGAATGTGCTATTTATAATGGCCGATCAATTCCGCTATGATGCACTGAGCATTGCCAATAGCAATAGTGTGGTGTCTACTCCTAATCTGGATCGTCTGGCAGCAGAGGGAGTAATGTTTTCCAATGCCTATACCCCTATGGCCGTATGCGGACCTGCGCGAGCCTGTATTTTGACCGGGCATACGGTCGAAAATACCGGGGTAAATACCAATGACAAAACGTATGATTACAGTGGGAACGTAATGAATATGCCCACATTTGATGAAATCCTCAATGCAAACGGATACCGTAATGAATACTATGGCAAGTGGCACGCTTTGTCTTCGAAAGCTCAGGTCTACCAAAACCCCGTCTCACAAGCCAGTAATGGAGCTTCTGTGTTTGGTTCTGGAGGTCAAACGCATATATACAGGGACTATCTGGCCATAAATGAACCGGCAGACCCAAATCCCGGGGTGGGACAATTCGACGAGCTGATTTCCCGTAGGCCCTATTTCACCGAGCCGATAGACAAGTATCACGGCTGGACACAACAGCAGCTGGACAATCAGGGTCTGCAACATACACAGCCTGACCAACATGGTGGCCTGCAGATCGATAGTGCCCATAGTATCACGGCTTTTCAGGCAAAGCAGACCATCGAGGCGATCGAAAGACTAAAGGATTCGACCTTCAGTATCACCTGCTCTTTCCATTTTCCACATGCACCAATGGTGCCCACAGAGCCATACTTCAGCATGTATCCAGAGAGCAATATGCAGCCAGCAGCGAGTATTCATGATCCCATGACCAATTCGCCATACGCTAAAGCCAATGGAAGGCTCAACCACACTGAGTATGCAGATCAAGCAAAAATCAAGTACATGATGTCCAATTATTATGGCTTGATCAAAGAAATTGACGACTGGGTAGGGCACATCCTGGCCAAACTGGATGAACACAACCTGACAGATAATACCCTGATCATCTTTACCAGTGATCATGGCGAAATGCTGGGTGCTCATGGCATGAGAGAAAAAAATGTATTCTATGAAGAGTCTTCTCATATACCTCTTTTAGTACGCTTTCCCGAAGATATTCCCTCAGCTACAGTGGTGGATGAGTATGTGTCACTCATTGATCTGTTTCCCACGATTCTGGACTATTTGGATGTACCTGCTCAGCCTTCGGACGGAAAAAGCTTAAAGGGATTGGTAGATGGTACCGAAACAGCGCACGGCGAGTATGTGGTGACAGAATGGGATTTTCGCGGACCAACTGAACCTAACTACATGGTGGTGTCAGATGGGTGGAAGCTCATCACATCATATGGCTCTGAAGCCTCAGATACACATGCGCTATATGACCTGACCAATGATCCACATGAAATGACGAACCTTATTGGCTCAAATCCTAATGCAAATAACTACATCGGCAAAGTGGAAGAGCTTAGAGATCATCTGGTCACATGGCTCATTGCTACTGGTTCACAGCGAGTAGAGGAAATACGTTTTCGTGAAATTGTACAAGGATACATTCCTCAGTCAGAGACCATACCCGGTGAGTATGTGGATGAATGTGAGTCTCTAAATGGATGGAATTCAGGAGGTTCATTAACCCTGGATGGTTCTGATGTGAAGCAGGGAGCAGCTTCTATTTCATTTTCAGGATCGAGCACGCCAGAATTTTCAAGTCAAATTTCACCAGCATTTAACAGTAGTGCCAACTTATCAACTGCTCGGTTCGAGTTTTGGTATTATGTCTCTGATGCGTCCAAAATCAGTTCCACTAACAATCAGGTGGAGCTGGGAAGTGGCTCAGGGCCAGATGTGGATGAGTATAACTGGAAGATTACCAACCTCAACAATGGGTGGAACTTCATTCGTCTGTTTTTTAATGAAGCTAACACGTTAGGAAATCCTGACTTGACAAATATCAACTGGTTCAGGCGCTATAGTCAAAAGACCGGATCGGTCACCACCAAAATTGATGGACTACAGATCATCGATCCATATGTGCTCGATGTAATGGGAGGTACTGGAGATGGTGAATATAACTATGACGCAAGTATTAGTATTGCTGCAGATCCACCACAGCAAGGACAAGTATTTGACCAATGGGTGGTGAGTTCAGGATCTCCAACTATTGCTGATCCCGGCTCTGCTGTGACCGATGTAGTCCTCGGTGCTGCCAATGCGACTGTTACAGCTACCTACACGAGCACTTCACAATCTGAAATGCTAGACGACTGTGACGCCCTTACAGGATGGACATCTTCTCAATCGCTGGTTCTCAGCGGCAATTATAAGCAGGGCACCGGAAGTTTACAATTTACAGGAGCCACAGAGGTGGAATTCAAAAAAGCATTTAGTCCGGTTTATTCTGCTAATTATCCTGTATCCGATGCAGCACTTCAGTTTTGGTACTATGTGTCTGATGCCTCTCAAATGACAGGTGTCAATCAGGTAGAGCTGGGCAGTGGGGGAGCTCCCGATGTGAACGAGTACAATTGGTCACTTCCGACATTGTCCAATGGCTGGAACCTGATCACATTGGCACTTACTGATGCCAATGTGCTGGGAACTCCGAATCTAAACCAACTCAATTGGATTCGCATCTACAACTTCAAAAATTCTAGTATCACCACGCGTCTGGATGCAGTGAAAATCATCAACAATAACGCTGCTCTGCTGGATGACTGTGACGCTCTGAGTGGCTGGTCCACTGCCGGATCTAACAGCCTTGCGCTCAGTACAAACATGCAAGAGGGTACTGGTAGTATACAGGTTTCAGGCTCAGGTACTAATGAATTTCAAAAGGTGTTTTCTCCTGCTTATAATGCTGGACTTACGCCTTCTAACGCGAGATTGGAATTTTGGTATTATGTATCAGATCCGTCCAAAATGAGTACCACCAGCAATCAGGTAGAGCTGGGCAGTGGCGGGGTTGCTGATGTCAACGAATACCATTGGATCCTTTCGAGCTTCACTGCCGGATGGAATTTGATCAGTCTGGATGTGAGTGCTGCCGGTACCACGGGAGGTACACCTGATTTGAATGCAATCAATTGGTTTCGGATCTACAATTCCAAATCCGGAACGGTGACCAACCGAATCGATGCAATCAGGTTGTACGACAAGACCAATGCACGCGTAGCAGAAGTAGGACAGGAGATGACACGCAACCAAGTGCTGATCTATCCCAATCCTACATCTGATTACGTGACCATTGATCTGGGAGACATCTCTGCAGACCACCTGCAAGTTGATGTCTACAATCTGGCTGGTATCAAAGTGATCGAGTCCGATCTGACTCAGACAAACTCTTCGAGATACCGACTGTCACTGGCAGGCTTACCAGATGGCGTCTATGTGGTGGAGATCGCTGCGGATACTGGTATAAAAGTTTCCAGAAGACTTAGGGTTCAATAAATACAGTATAGAACTCCATGACCTCACCTCCGACCTTGTACTCGAGGTGAGGTCACTTATCATCAGTATTAATAAATGTCAATTTGGAAGCCAATGACACCAGTTTGGTCTTTGGCTCAGGAGCCATTTGCATTTCAAATCAAAATTCTAACAATAAAATGAAAAATCTCAAAAACTATTTCGTTTGGAGCTTGATGCTCACCTTTTTGATTGGCCTGTCCCTCTCCGGGATGAGTGCCAATATCGTTTATCCCTGGAGATCTAGCACAGCCATTGTAAAAGATGGACAGTCTTTTGAAGTATGGTTCAACGCGGATGCCGGACAGACCGTTTCCGCTGTGAAACTTGTAGGGCCATATCACACCGAAAACACTACACACAGTCAGGTGACTGGAAATTGGGTCTATGATCCGCTTTCTGGAAACACTTACAATACACGGCTTACTGTAACAGTTCCCATCGCTGCTGTGGCCGACAGGTATGACCTAGTCCTGCAGACTTCTTCTGGGGATGTCGTATCTCATGGTGCGGTGAAGGTAGTCAGCCAGTTTAAGTCCAACTACTACATCATGCATTTCTCAGATGGGCATTTTTACCAGCCCAACCACGATACACCCACACTGATGGCCCGGAAATCTGCCATGATTGACATGGCCAATATCATGGGTTGTGAGATTATCATCGAAACAGGCGATAACATGTACAATGTACGAAATCACCCTGAACGGGAGGTGGAGTACTTTATGGGCATTGAGAGTCAGGGGGTCAATGGAATGACTGATGCACATGCTGCCACCTTTTTGACACCGGGGGATCATGATGCACCTTTCGGAAATGACTGGGCGCAGGGAACAGTTCAGGAAAACTCAGATTTTTTTAACGACTACTGGGGTCTGCAAAGCCACAACTTCAAATATGGAAATGGCCGCTTCATGTTATTAAACAATGCATGGGCTGTCACTAAAAGCAGTGGCGGGGATCATCAATATCAAACCGATGACGCCATTGCCTGGCTAGGTGGAGATGGTTCTGGAGGAAATTTCTTCCTCACCGCGGGACACGTCTATGACAAAATGCATGAATTTGTGCACAATTCTGAGCCGTTGGATCTGGTGTTGGCCGGAGATAAACATCATGTGAGAAACTACAATCCCTGGAGTTTTGATGATGGGAGTCCCACTATTGCTTACATCGCAGCCTCCATCAGGGATCACATGGAATACAACCTTTTTCGGGTAGATAATGTAAACGGCACTTTCAATACGGTAACAAGTGCCACGGGCGTGGTGCCTGTGCTTTACAGTGGTGATAAAAACAATCCTTCCTCGTGGGTGCTGAACCTGAGCATGGATTACCAGTCAGCCAATGACGGCTCTAGTGCTTCTAATACTGCCACAATTGATAATAAATATGCATTTACCATCTATGATGCCCATGTACGATTTGTGGTACCTAAAGGAAATGTTTATGCCGTTACTGGAGGTACAATCACTCAGGAGTTTGATGGCGATTTGTACCATATTGTGGATGTTCAGTTGGATGTGCCAAACGATAGTCAAACCTCAGTCAGCATCGCTGCGACTTCCACAGGCACCAATGATGCCTCCTTCTTATCCCAACAGAATGTTCCGTCAACCTTGGCCCCGGGACAAGTGATGGAGGTAAGTGTGACCATGAAGAATACCGGTACTACTACCTGGACAAAACAAAGTTTGTATAAGCTGGGAAGTCAAAACCCTCAGGATAACTTCAATTGGGGAACAAATCGTGCGGAACTGGATAATGTTGCATCGGTCGCACCAAATGAGAATGAAGAATTTAAAGTAGGCATTACTGCTCCAGCGACAACAGGCACTTATGATTTCCAGTGGAAGATGGTACAGGATAATGTTGAGTGGTTTGGAGCGCTTTCCAATAACCTGACTATTGAGGTGACTGGCAGTCCGGTTTTGATAGATGGATGTGATAATCTGACCGGTTGGAACACGGCAATTTCTCAAAACAGTATAGACGAAAAAGAAGGGACCTCCTGCCTGGAGTATAGCGGGAGCTCCACAGCGGAGTTTTTTAAGGTCTTTTCTACACCTTACCAGTCTGATATTAGCCCATCCAATGCGGTTTTGCAGTTCTGGTATTATGTGTCTGATGTAACCAAGCTTCAATCGGCTAATCAGGTGGAAATCGGTAGTGCAGGCATGGCAGATGCTAGCGAGTACAACTGGAGTCTGACAGGATTGTCCAATGGCTGGAACTTCATCAGCCTGAAAGTAAGTGAAGCCGGAATCACAGGTGGGCCAGCAGATCTAAACGCCATTAACTGGTTTAGAATCTATCGATCCAAATCAGGAGCCGTGACCTCACGTGTGGATGCTATCCAGTTGATAGATGATGGTACCGTGATCGCTATCTACCCGCTTCATGTAAATAATGGAACCGGGAGTGGAACATATGAGAACGAGTCTGTTGTGTCTGTGAGTGCTGAATCAGCTCCAGCGCATAAAACGTTTGATACATGGGTAGTTGACTTTGGTAGCGCTACATTGGCAAACCCGCTGGATAGTATTACTTCATTGACCATGGGGGCGGACTCTTCGGTCGTTACCGCTACGTATAAAGACCTTCTTTACAACCTGACAGTAAACAATGGATCAGGGAGTGGTGATTACGCATATGCTACTGAAGTGACCCTTGTGGCGAGTACCCCACCAATCGGACAGCAATTTGATCAATGGGTGATCGACACGGGCAGCGCCACATTGGGTGATGCTTTTGAATCCTCTACTACGCTTACTATGCCCGGAGAAACTGTTTCTGTCTCCGCTACCTATAAGTCGCAATCTGACATGATAGACAACTGTGACGCACTCACCGGATGGACATCTTCTCAGACACTTGCTCTCAGTGGAAATTTCATGCAAGGTACCGGGAGTTTACAATTTACAGGAGCCACAGAGGTAGAATTCCAGCAATCGTTTAGTCCTGATTACGGTGCAAACTATCCCTTATCCGACGCAGCCCTTCAGTTTTGGTACTATGTGTCTGATGCCTCACAAATGACAGGAGTTAATCAGGTGGAGCTGGGGAGCGGTGGAGCCCCAGACATAGATGAGTACAGCTGGCCACTTCCGTCATTGTCCAATGGCTGGAATCTGGTTACGCTTCCATTGAGTGATGCGGGTGTTTTGGGCACACCAAATCTGAATAACCTGGATTGGTTTCGTCTATACAACTTCAAGAACTCCAGCATCACCACACGTCTGGATGCAGTGAAAATCATTGATAAGAACGCTGCTCTTTTGGATGCCTGTGACGCGCTGAGTGGCTGGTCTACCGCGGGGTCCAACAGCCTGTTGCTGAGTACCACTATACAGGAGGGCTCAGGAAGTGTGCAAATGACAGGATCAGGCACCAATGAATTTCAAAAGGTGTTTTCTCCTGCTTATAACGCTGGCCTAACGCCTTCCAATGCTCGGTTGGAGTTCTGGTATTACATATCCGATCCGTCCAAAATGAGTACCACCAGCAATCAGGTAGAGCTGGGCAGCGGCGGGGTTGCAGATGTCAATGAGTACAACTGGAAACTCAGCAGCTTCACAGCCGGATGGAATTTGATTAGTCTGGATCTGAGTGCCGCCGGCACAACAGGGGGTACGCCCGATTTGAATGCGATCAATTGGTTTCGAATCTACAATTCCAAATCGGGATCGGTGACCAACCGAATCGATGCAATCAGATTGTACGACAAGACCAATGCACGGG
>JAMWZA010000081.1 GCA_024305105.1 Marinoscillum sp. | reverse complement strand
CTACGAGTGCATTAGATAACAGAACGCAAAGTATCGTTTCAGAAAGCTTGGAGAAGCTGCAGGCAACCAGAATCGTTATTGCCCATCGATTGAGTACCATTGAAAAGGCCGATCGTATTTACGTTTTGGATAAAGGGGAAATCGTTGAGTTTGGCTCATTCGAGGAGCTCATGGCAAAAGATGGTACCTTCTCCAAAATGGCGAACCGACAAATGGCTTAATCATGTCAACTCCGGAAAATAGCCGTTCATTCCTGAGGCAGTATGCCGATAGCGACGAGACGGTAGAAGAACTACTAGAGTACACCAGGAACAGATTTACAAGAAGTAATGTGGAGTTTACAACGGGCGACTCAGCACAGATCAAGACTTATCAAGAATACATCTTAGAATCTGAATCAGAAGGAGCTTTCAACGTCTTGCAACGAAAGCTTGTTCAATTACGATTTCCAGTCCAAGAAGGAATCTCTCAGTCTGAAGAATATAAAAGCGCAACTCTTCGTGGTAAGACCAGGTCAGGGGAATATGGGTTACAGCTTTTGGAACCAGAAGCTATTACACTTGAGGTTTACCAAAGTCCTATAATCGGTAAAGTCCCAGTGATCATTGTGCCCAATGATTCGGATTTTGCCAGCATGGTTTGTGCCTTGTCTAATCGTAATGAACCTAAGCCCATTCCACAGTCAATGGGCGCTTCTTTCATCAAAGGAATTAACAACTGGGATCGGATTAATACGCTGAAAAGACGATTTCTTGAGCATAATCCTGGTCAGCTATGGAAGGATGAGTTTCAAAAGAACATAATGCCCAATCGAGCGCTTTATCAAGATGAGCTCATTATTCTAAGCACAAAGCCCTATAGCAATGTAACTAATGACCTTCTGGGATTTGACAAACAAAGTTGGAGATCTTATTCATTGAAAATCAGACGAGCTCATGAGTGCGCCCATTTGTTTACACTCAAATACTTTGGACAGATATCTAACAACATTCATGATGAACTCATTGCCGATTATGCTGGTATCACCAGTGTGTTGGGGACTTTTGAAAGTGACTGGTTTATGCATTTCATGGGACTGGAAAATTTTCCGCATTATCGAGCGGGAGGTCGTTTACAAAACTACATCGGCGACTTGTCTTCTGATGCATTTCGGGTACTGCAGGTAATAGTTAAAAGAGCATCCGATAATTTGTCTCGATTTGACCAGACTCTGAAAGAACCAACTAACAACGATGATCGCCTAAATAGAGTAAAAAGTATCTGCAGATGTGACCTCATCAATATGGCCATGGATGATGGTTGGAAACATTTACTGGAAGTCTATGAATCTTGCCCAGAAGTTCAGGTTTAGTTTCTTAGTTCTTAGCTGGAAAAGTACGATTGTCATTTAAGGTAATTACTGATTGTTCTTTCATCAGACTTTATGGCAATTATGTAGCTGCTAGCCTTTTTATCTTTACTGGGAAGGTCAAATCACAACTACCTATGGAACTAACAAGAGAACAGGAATTACTAAACACCATCTTACAGAAGGCTTGGGAAGATGAAGACTTCAAGTCTGAGTTAATGGCTAATCCGGTTGAGTCCATCAGAAAACTAACCGGAAAAGAGATCACCTTGCCTGCTGGTAAATCAATGATAGTTAATGACCAAACCGACGCTACGGTGATTCATTTAAACATCCCTCCAAAACCAAACATGGAGGACGTGGAGCTGAATGAAGAACAACTAGATATGGTGTCTGGAGGAGGAGATCCTCCACCAATAATCATGGATCCATCTTCGTCACTTACGGAACTTCTGGGTGATTAACCGGCAGAGACCATAGTTTTTTGAATAAACATAACATCATTTACGGAGTGAAACAGACTCAAAACCACAAAGAAAAGCATCACAAAAAGTTAAGGGTGCTTTTCTTTTTTTGTTTGAGCCTTCTACTCGTTTCAGCCCAACAACCTTCAACTACTGATACAGCAAAGTATTTTGATCCAGAGGGAATACCTACAGAATCTCAAAAACAGCTGATCGACAGTTTAACTAAAAGTGCCAACGATAATATAAGGAAGGGCCAGTTTTCAAAAGCACTTTTGGCAGCTCAAAATAGCCTTGAATTGAGCAGAAGTTTAAGAGATTATGACCTCATTGGAAATTGTCTAAATAAGATAGCTACGGTCCATTATTATCGGGGGGAATATTTTGATGCGCTATTCTATTTCGATGAGAGTATTAGCGCCTATAAGCAGGCAGGCAACATAAAAGGGATGGCTTCTGCTACCAATAATAAGGGAGCGATTTACTATTATCTGGGCAATCTCTTGAAGGCATTGGAACACTATAAAGGGGCTTTGATGTTGAGCGAGACTTTAGCGGACAAAGAGAACTCAGTTGCTTCCATTCGGAATAATATGGCAGGTATCTATGTAAAGCTTGGAGACTATGAAAATGCTATGAGTCATTTTCAAATGGCTAAATCCACTTATGATCGCATTGGGGATAAGAAAAATTTGTCTCAGGTGATCAATGGAATTGGCGAAATATATTTGAAAAAGCATCAATATCAGGAAGCTCGTTCTTATTTTGACCAGGCACTGCACTTAGCCAAACAAATTGATGATCAGCAGCGCATACTGGAAGCCTTGTTAAGTCTCGGTGAGATTGAGGAACATCAGGGGAATTTGAAAGAAGCGCTGAGTCTCTACGATCAAAGCCTGGATTTATCACAGCAAATCAACAACCCCCTTTACCGGGCTAAAGCTCAAATTGCACTTGGTTCTGTCAGCCTCAAGAGAGATGCTATTGCACAAGCCATCGCACATTGCCAGGATGGGCTTGATGGCGGAGAACACCTCAAATCCATTACAGTACAGAAACAGGCTTGCGATTGTTTATATGATGCCTATAAGTCTTCTGGTATGAACTCAAGTGCCTTGGTTTATTTGGAAAAGTCTATTGCCTTAAATGATAGTTTGCATGCCAAGCAGACTGCCGATGCAGTGTTGCAAATGCAATTTGAAAAACAATTGCTACTGGACAGCATGGCGCATGTAGAGGAACAAAAAAAGTTGGAGTTATCGCATCAAGAGGACATACGAAAGAAAGAGAAACAAAGAAACATTTTCATTATTATCGGAGTATTTCTGATTCTGCTCGCAGTGGCGATATGGAGTAGATTAAACTATGTGCGCAAGTCCAAATTAACCCTTCAGAAAGAAAAGGATAGGTCAGAGCATCTCTTGTTAAACATCTTGCCAGAAGATATCGCTGAAGAGTTAAAAGAAAAAGGGTATGTCAATGCACAAAACTTTGAGTCTGCAGCTATTCTTTTTACGGATTTCAAATCATTTACTGAGACAGCATCGAGATTAAGTCCTGAAGACTTGGTTCAAGAACTTAACATCTGCTTCAAGGCCTTTGACATCATCCTGGATCAATACCGGATAGAAAAAATTAAGACTATAGGCGATGCGTATATGGCAGCTGGCGGAGTACCGAGGGCTGATGCCGATGCTGTCAAGAATACTATTTTGACCGCTCTTGATATGCAGGATTTCATGATGAGACGAAAAGCGCAGAATATGGCGACAAGTAGACCCTCTTTTGACATGCGTGTAGGAATACATGTTGGACCCATCGTGGCAGGTATCGTAGGAGTGAAGAAGTTTCAATACGATATCTGGGGAGATACGGTTAACACGGCGAGCCGCATGGAGAGTAATGGAGAAATAGGTAAGGTCAATATTAGTCAGGCGACATACTTGCTTGTTCAAAATGAATCAGATCTGACATTTGATTTCAGAGGTAGAATCCAGGCAAAAGGAAAGGGAGAAGTAGAGATGTACTTTGTAGCTAAGCGAGCACCGGAGGCATTGCAACCCATTGAGGAAATGCAAATGGCCAGTACCTAGTACAATTGGTTTTTTTAACTATTGAGCCACCCTGTAGAGAGATCACTTCACCTAACTTATTATATCATCAGTCGCACCCGTTCCACCCCATTGATTCGTACATGCTTTCTCGAAGGGTACAATAACATCGCATGAAAAGCATTTTGCTTTCTTCTTAAAATGAGCCTTTTCCGCAGCTTTTTTGTCAATTCTGTCATTGCTTGAGCCACTAATTTTAGTAAGCAAAATCAATATTACAGTAATAAGTAAATAATGATAACAGCACTTAACTATTCGAATCTATGAAACAAACAGACGAACAGACACAAGCTCGGAAGGTAGTGGCCCAGGCAATCGAAAAGTCATGGTCTGATGAGAAGTTCAAAGAGCATTTGCTCACCAATCCTTTAAGCGCCATTAATTCACTTACTGAAGAGACTTTTGAGTTTCCTGCGGGTAAGGAAGTGGTGTTCATAGATGAGAGTGATACCCCTGAAAGTACTGAGTCGATCGTCTACGTCAATATTACCGAGCGAAACCTGGATGACATGGAGCTAACTGAGGAGCAACTTGAAGCAGTAGCTGGAGGAGTAGCTGATGGCGGCTGTATCCCATTGTCGCTTCCAATTGTTGTTTCTGGAGATGATTATGGTAATAAAACCGTTTTGTAAGATAAAATGTCATTTTTGTCTTTAATCTTCTGACAATCTTTACAATACAAACATTAAGAACATAACTATTTTAAACTCTAAACTTAATTACTATGAATTTCGAAGAAAGAAAATTGAATGCTGAAAAAAATGTTCAGACCATCATCGACAAAGCAAGAGAGGATGCGGCTTTCAAAAAAGAACTATTAGCAGATCCTGTGTCGGCCATTGAAAAACTTTCTGGACATCCTGTTCCTACAAAAGGTAGAGAACTAGTGGTGGTTGACCAGTCTGATCCTTCAAAAGTTTATATCAACATACCTCATGATCCATCTGAGTTGGAATTATCTGAGGAAGAATTGGAGGCTGTTGCCGGCGGTCAGCAGCAATTAGACATATCTGGACACATTACCGTAATCATCACGTTTACGCTGGTTTGCTGGTAATAGTTGAAGATTTAAAAAAGAAAGCCTTGTAAAAAGATTAGCTTGATCAAGGTTATTATCAATATTCGAGGCTTTCTTTTACTATCAATCAAATGTTAAACAAGCATTGATATACGCTGTTTTGCCAGCTTTCAGTTAATTAATAAAGACACTTATCAGCATTGATCATGCAAGAAAATTTACGTGTACCCACCTTGTTTCTAAAATCGCTAACACCATTTGAGGTCTTGAAATTAATCAGAAATAACCGATGCGGTTTTAAGAAATCTAGCCACCTATCTTATGGCGAGTTATGGAAGGAAGCTGTAGCTAAAAATACTTCCGTCGAAGCTTTTGAGAGCTATCTTAAGTACTATTCCATTTCTGAGGAAGAGTTTTCGACTTTGCTATCAGAATTGGAATGGGTGGATGACGCCATTGAATTGCCTGCTTGGTTTCATTTAATAGAAAAAGCAAAAGAGTTTGCAGGTGCCAAAATTGAGGTAAAACCTGATGAATGTAATGACAAGCCATTCTATCATGTAATTCGGCCGTTTGTTGATACTTATGCTGAAATATTCAGGAATAACTTACGCTCTTCAAACATCACCTTGCCTTCACAGCATGTGTTAAAACAATTGGAGGATTTTATTTATGAGGAACTATATGGGTTATCAAGTGAAGTGTTTTTTAAAGAGTATTCTGTTTATAAGGGTGAACTATCAAACGCTGACCTGAAAGAAGGAAAGATGGACAGGTATTATACAGAATTCGTTTCGTCAATTCTGTCTAATCAGTACGAATCGCTGTTTTCTTCCTATCCAATGTTGATGCGAAAAATGGGAACTAAATTAGACTCGTTTATCACTTTCACGACAGAAATGTTTCAGCGGTTAGATAGTGATAAGGATCAAATCGCTAACTTTTTTAACAAAGACATCAATGAAGTAAGTGAAGTATGCCTGGGAAGAGGAGATCAACACAAAGGGGGATCCGTAGTTATTCTTGAATTCTTAAACGGAAACAAACTAGTTTATAAACCTGGTAGTGCAGCGGTCACGCTGGCTTATCATCGTTTTTTGGATTGGGTAAATGCAGAACTGGGGTCTGGCTTAAAGAGCTTCAAAGCTTTGGATAAAGAAAATTATTCATGGCTGGATTACGTGCAAAATCATGCTTGCCAAAATAAAGAGGAAGTTCATCTTTACTATGAAAGAGCTGGGATTTTAGCTTGCATTGCTTATTTTCTGAATGCAACGGACTACCATTTTGAAAATGTGATAGCGTCTGGCTGCTGTCCAGTACTGATTGATCACGAGACTATAATTGGGCCAGTGATTAAGGCCATTTCAGATGAAGATAAAGACTTAGAACAATTATTGAGTGGTTCTGTACTAAAAACAATGCTACTACCAATAAAAAATCCCCAAGTTCCGTATCACGTAAGTGGTTTTGGGTCATCGGTTGAGCTTCAATCAATGGGGGTTAGGTCTAAGGTTGAAAATATCAATACAAACTCAATGGAAGTTGTAGAAGAGCAAGTTCTGAAAAAGCTTTACAAAAACAATAAACCGCTACTTGATGGACAGATAGAAAACCTTCATGACTATCAGTTCGAATTTAAAAGAGGGTTTAGAAGGTTTTATCAACTAATGGTGGATAAAAAAGAGTTCTTAATTTCTGATAAATCCCCGATTAAGTATTTTGCTGGGGTAAAGATTCGGTATGTGCATAGACCTACTAAGGTATATGACCGAATTTTGAGATGGTTGAATAAACCCGAATTCCTGAGAGATGCCACTACGTATGGCCTGAAATTAGAAATAATATCCAGAGCATATAGCAAGTTGAGAAGCTGGTCACCAATTTTAAGTGAAGAGCGAGACCAATTGCTCAGTGGAGATATACCAGCTTTTGTAATAGAGTCGACATCAGATCAGCTAACGCTAAGTGACGGTCAGGTTGTTGAAGCTCCTATTAGGTTGGATGCACTACACACAGTAGAACATCGAATCAATCAAGCTTCATCTGATGACCTGGGGCAGCAGATGAAGTCAATTGAATGTGTAATCAGCCTGTAAAGAAGTCGTGGCAGAGAACTTCCATCAACAATCAATTTTATCTGGCTCTCAAGAGCATTACATTCTCCACATGATGAGTCTGAGGAAACATGTCCACAGGCTGTATTTTCACCACTTCAAACTCTTCCGAAAGTAGCTCAAGGTCTCGAGCCTGGGTGGCTGGATTACAACTCACATAAACCAATTTTTTTGGTTTGATTCTGTTTAGCGTTTCTACGACTTTCTGATGCATGCCGGCACGTGGAGGATCGGTTATGATCACATCTGGTTGTCCGTGTTGTTTTACGAAATCATCAGTAAACATATCTTTCATGTCTCCAGCCAGGAAGGTGGTATTTGAAATGCCGTTGATCTCGCTGTTTTTTCGTGCGTCAACGATGGCTTCTTCTACAGATTCAACTCCTACGACATGGTTGGCTTTTTTAGCAATAAAGTTGGCAATGGTTCCGGTGCCCGTGTAGAGGTCATACACCAGTTCATCTCCTTGAAGGTCTGCAAAGTCACGAGCTACTTTGTAGAGCTCATAAGCTTGCTCGCTATTGGTTTGGTAAAATGATTTTGGGCCAATCCGAAATTTCAGGCCTTCCATTTCCTCATAGATAAACTCTCTACCACTAAAGGTGATGACAGGCAGATCGTAGAAGGTTTCGTTTTTCTTCTCATTGATGATGTATTGTAGCGATGTGATCTCTGGAAATTCCACTTTGAGGTGATTCATCACCAGCTCAATAGACTCTTGATCCGGCTCAAAGAACTGCACGATCACCATTAGTTCGCCGGTAGAGGAGGTTCTAATGATTAGATTCCTTAGCAGTCCTACCTGATCTCTGATATCGAAAAAGCTTAGTTCATTATCATCAGCAAATTTTTTGACGGACAGTCTGATGTTGTTGGAAGGATCGCGCTGTAGCCAGCAATGGTTGATGTCCAGTATTTTATCAAATCGCTTCGGGATATGAAATCCTAAAGCACTTCTGCTAAGGTCTTCACCAGATTCGATTTCTTCCTTGGTCAACCATCGTTTATTAGAAAAGGTATATTCCAGTTTGTTTCGGTAATAGGTAGTCTCCGTAGATCCCATAATCGGATTGATCTCCGGAAGTTCCGTTTTACTGATTTTGCGCAGATTAGAAGCGACGTGATCGCTTTTGTGTCGTAACTGGGATTCGTAAGTTATGTGCTGCCATTTACAGCCACCACAGGTGCCGAAGTGTTCGCAGAAGGGTTCTATTCTGTCTGTAGACTTTTTATGGAAGTTGATGATCTCTCCTTCGAAGAACTTCTTTCTTTTGCCCACAATTTTTATATCCACCACATCGCCTGGTGCACCGTTTTTAATAAAGATCACCCGATTGTCGTGTCGGGCAATACTTTTTCCCTCTGCTGAGACGCCGGTAATCTCCAGCTTTTCGATAACTTTACTAGTCTTCATTTAGCGCAAAACTAACAATAGTTTCTTGGGAGGTGTTGGGGTTTTAGCGTAAAAAACTGTTAAGATGAAGAACAGAATCCAAAAATGAAAAAGCACCTGCTCTCATTCGCAATGACCATCCTCAGTATGGTTGTCTATGGGTTTCACATTGTGGGCGGTGAAATTGAGTTTCAGACCCTGGATGTGGGTTTGTATCGAATTTCTTTGATTCAGTACAGGGATGAGGTTCAGCAGGAGAATACGTTTTATGAGCAAACGATCACTGTACATATTTTTTCAAATGAGGATGATTCACAGATCGGTATTTATGAGTTGACTCGTGCGTCTATTTCCGAAGTACCTTATACCAATCAGGAATGTGCGATTGATGAACTTGAGACCTCAAAAGTGCTCTACACTGCGGACTTTCAGTTCAATCCGGAAGATTTTGCGGATGAGGCGGGGTATTATATCGTTTATGAGCGATGCTGTAGAAATGAAGTCATCAAGAATGTTGATAACCCTGGCGATACGGGAATGAAGTATGTGCTAGAAATACCTCCCCTTTGGAAGGATGATCAGCCATTTTTGAACTCTTCACCGACTTTACTCCGACCGCTTAGCGACTATGCATGTGTAGGCCAGTTATATTACACAGAATTTACCGGTTCCGACCCTGACGGTGATTCACTTTCCTATGAACTTGTCACTCCTTTAAATAGTAGTGCTCTCGCTCCTTATCCCCCGATCTCCCCTAAGCCACATATTCCGGTCACATGGGCTGGTGGCTATGATTTGAGTAGAGTGGTTCCCGGAAGTAGGCCATTAGGTATAAGTGACGAAGGACTCTTGACTGTAAATCCTTCTGAAACCGGAGTTTTTGTTTTCTCTGTGATGGTCAGGGAATGGCGAGATGGTGTTGAGATTGGTGCGGTTCAGCGGGATTTTCAGATGTTGGTAGTGGATGGGTGCAATCCGCCAGATCCTCCTGAAGTAGCAGTCATTATTCCCGACAGACCAGATTTCAATCCTGATCTGGATGTTCTGGCCTTTACTCTTGCTGATGAAAAGTGTTTTGAGTTTATGGTCACCAACATTACCCCTGGAGAGACGATAAGTTTACGTGCCAAAGGAGTCAATTTTACGGGTTATTTGGACGATGTTTTTGAAATCAATCAACAGTCTATAGGGGCTGACCAGGATTCCTTGCTTGTGGAGGTCTGTATGCCCAGTTGTCCACCTGTTAGCAATGGCCCATTTATCGTGGATCTAATCGCTGGAGACGATGCTTGTCCGGTGCCGCAGCTCGATACGGCCAGGTTAACAATTCAAATAGAGGCGCCACCGAATGAGTTTCCTGATATCAATCAATTTTTAACAGATAGCTATCAAATAAAAGAAAGGGATAGTCTGAAGCTCCCCATCAGAAGTACGGATGCCGATAATGACAGCATTGAACTTGAGCTTGTAGTTAAAGGCTTTCCTAATCCAGAGATATATGGTTTTGAGTTGGTTACTTTTTCACAAGAAAATGGAGAGTCCCAAGGACAATTGATATGGCGGACGGATTGTAAGGCGTACGATTTTTCTGATGTGCAGGTGTTTGAGGTTGGAGTGTATGCTGAAGATCTTGACGTTTGTGAACGGGAGAGTCCCACGGTGGTTTGGTACACGATGGAAGTATTGCTTCCTGATAACACCAACCCAATCATTAATGCTGGAGTGCAGGATTCTGTGGCCATATTGCTGGGTGAGAAGCTTGCGTTTGATGTTAATGCAACAGATGCAGACATGGACGAGCTTAACTTGGGCCTCCGAGTGAAAGGGTCCGATCTGGAAACTACAGGAATGAAGTTTGAAGAGGTGAATGGATTTGGAGCTGTTGAGTCCAGGTTTGAATGGGAAGCTATCTGTGAAGTATTGGATATTGAGGAAGGAACTACTTATGAATTGCAGTTTTATTCTGAGGATAAGGACTATTGTCAGGAGACCAATAGAGACAATAAAACGGTCAAGGTGAATGTGGGTATTCCTGATAATGCTAAGCCAGAGTTTGCTCGACCAGAGGCGGATACAGTCATAGCGATTAATGAGTTATTTGAATTGGACATTACCGCGTTTGATTTTGATGTAGATGATTCGGTGTCGATCGCTTTTTTAAATCCTGCCAGATTACCGCGTTCAGAAGTCATAGAGTTCACTTCTGCCACAGGTTTGGGCGAGGTTACGTCTACATTTAGATGGATGCCCGAATGTGAATTGCTTGATCTGGGAGAGACTTCAGCGTTTTTCGAAATTCCATTCATTGCTTTTGATAACAACTGCCCGGTTCCAAGGCAGGAGACCATGTCATTGCGAGTAGAAGTAAGGGAGACTCGTGAGCAGTTTAACCAATTCAAACCGCCCAATGTATTTACTCCAAATGGGGATGGCATCAATGATACATATACCTTGACGAACTTGAGAAACCCAATTCAGAATCTTCCAAAAGATAACTGCGATGATTCTTTCCAGTCTTTTTCAGTACATGACCGGAATGGGACCACTGTGTTTAGAAGTGATAACCGAGAATTTAGTTGGGGAGGAGAGAATGTAGAAGCTGGCATCTATTACTATGCGGTTAAGTTCTCCAGAACCGAGTATAAGGGCTACATACATGTCTTAAAATAAGCTAGAAGCCAGCACCAATTCGAATTCCAGACCCATAATAGTTACCATTCCTTATAGCCGTGAAGTAGTCTATCCGAAGGAATCGGAAAATGTGTTCTATTCCTACACCATATTCCATGTACTGACCGAGTGTAGGCGTGGTAAGGTAGTTAAAGCTACCAACCGCTTGTAGGTTAAGTCTTTTGACGAGCGGAATTTTGTTGAAAATGAACTCATTAAAATGATGTTCGAAATGCAGTTCGGCAAATTTATCTTGCGTGCTGAAACGATAGTAATCGAGCACCTGAAACTGATTGACAACTCCCTGAGACGCCAGATAGCTTCTGTTTCCATTGAAGTGTTGGGAATCTGTAAAATAAAGTTCTTTCTTGCCGACGAAAGCGCCACTCCAGAAAGCTAAATCGCTGGTTCCAAACTGACCTAATCTCATCTTGTGAGTGAGTCCAAGTTTAACGAGGTTATAGTTGACGTCCGATCCCACTACTGGAAAGGCTTTTTTCATATAAACATACAGGTCTGGAAGCTTCGAGCTCATAACAATCTTCCGGTCAGGCCGGTCGATATACTTCTGATTGAACCTGATTCTAAAACGAACACTGGCCATTAGAGCCTGATGTCTTGGAAAAGTCGTCGCACCTATTTCGGAGTTGGTTGGATCATTAGGACTAAAGTCATTGTCAAACAAGTTAAACGTTGCCTGGTTGGTCAACGGTGACCGGTCTTCATACTCGATCCTACCTGTTAGAAGGATGCCATTGATCAACTCCTTTTGATAGGTGAAAAAAGCGAAGTTTTTCTGATACAGTTTGGCAAAGTTCTTTCCCTGAATTGCGGTGAAATAGGTGTTGTTAGTGAATGTGATGGGGTTTTGTGCGTTTAGTTGTTCGATAAATTGCCCTAACCCACCCTGTATCATCTCTCGTTGCTTTAAGTTGAGCATTTTCAAGCCTTCTATTTTGGCATAAAACTTATTGCTTTCAAAGCCATACCGGAAGCTTGGAACAATTCTGTAATCAAATGAAGTCTCATTTCTTTTCTGAAAGGCAAACGGGAGGTTGATTACCAGTCCTTCTACGGAGTTGTATTGTAGCCCTTCCAGCAGTGTAGGGAAATTGATGTATTTCCGTTCATAGCTATTGTAATGTGTATATCCATTAAAAGCCAGGTTCGCAATTTTAAATTTATTTCGCTCTCGGTCTACTGAGTCTTTATAGGGCTTAGACTCTTTTATTGACTGGATAGAGTCTTTTTGAGAGTAGTCTTTGATTTCAGTCTTTGTTAATGGGATTGGTCTTACACTGGCCCAATAGGCCGAGTCTCGAGTATTGGCTTCATTTTCTACTTTGAGGACAGCATTGGAAAAATCGTCTTTGGTAAAGAGAGGAGGCTCGTTTCTTTCGACAATGGCGGTATTTTTAGGATCTGGTTTGTTCTCAGGTTTTGGATCTGTTGTCTTGGTTGGATCTTTTGCATCGGGCTCTTTTGGTTTTTTCTCTTCTTTCTTTTTTGGAAGGGGAATGTAGTAGTTGGGCTGTACTTTGTAATTCCGATAGATGGCTGTGAAGTGACCGCTTCCCTTAAAACCAAAAGCTTTAAACTTAAAAGTGAACCGCTGTGAGATAGGCATCCAGATGTCATTGCCAACAGGCGCAAATACCTGATTGAACGTGAGGGAGTCGAGAAATTCGATTCCGTTGGTCTTGGTAGTTAGTACGTCTACACTGTGTATCCTCCAGCTGTCTTCAATGATGTAGAGAAGTCCGCTAAATACTGGATCCGTGTCTCGTTTGGGGATTACCCGAATTTTGTTGATGTACAAACCATTCTCAATGATTGTGCCGGCCATTTTATAGTCGTAGTACAAGAAAGCATTGTTGGCGATAGGAGATATAAATGGTCGCTCGCTTAATCCCTCTACAAAAAAGCTGTTGTCATAAAGATTGATGAGCATATCAGACGCCTGATTGTAGCTAAATGCGCTATTGTCACCACTCACTTTAGAGGAGATCATGGTCTCGTTGATCTTATCAGGTTGTTGGAACTTAAGCTTCGAAATGGATTCGGATAAGTAAACAATTCCCGTGTCTACTGATATGGTCAGCCCCAATAGGCTTTTAGGTTTTTCATCAAGTCGTTGTAGACCTTTGATGTACACGTCACAGGAAAAAGCTGCAACCTCGTCACGATAGTATTTTCGTTTCTTAATGGCATTTCGTATGATCTGTCGTGCCTGATTCTTCTCATTGGCTGAAATTATCACTTCCTGAAGGACCAATGCTTCATCGCTGAGTTGAAAGTTTAGTTGGTTTGATTTGCCTGGTTCGATTAGAACAGACTCGGCTGACCTTTGATAACCCACAAATTGAGCTATAATTGACCTGGAGCCAGACGCTAGGGTCAATTGATAGAATCCATCAGCATTGCTAGTGGTTCCATTGGTAGTTCCTTCCTCATATACCGTCGCGAAAGCCAGGGCATTACCAGAAGTGTCCGTAATGCGTCCCTCGACGGTGCCAGTTTCCTGCCCATAAGCAAGACATAAGGTGGTTAAAAAGAAGAGACTAAATAGAATTAAGCGCATTCGTTAGGTCTTGGATCAATGCTTCATGACTTTCTGTACCGACATAAAGCCTGATTCTATTGACATGAGTATCTGCCTTATCATAATTCAGAGAACTCATGGTGGTTGCCGCTGGAAAAGCTAACGATTCATAACCTCCCCAGGAACAGCCAAGTTTGAAACGCTCCAAGGTATTGCAAAAATTTTCCGTAGTTGAGAAATCTTTTTCTTTTAAGTCAATTGTCATTAATCCACCAGCAGCCTTGAGGTATCGGTCACGAAGTTCGCCCTGGGCAAAAGATTTTGAATGAGTAAAGAACAAGCGCTCAACTTTAGGGTGGTTCTCTAGAAAATCAGCGACTTCTAACGCATTTTTGGTGACACATTCCATGCGCATTTCGAGTGTTCTTAACGAACGGATCATTAGCCAGGACTCAAATGGGGATAAGATGCCTCCAAAAGTCATAAATTCTCCCTGGAAGATTTTCTGATAAATAGCTTTTGAAGTGCAGAGTGCCCCAGCCACCATGTCTGAGTGTCCACTGAGGTATTTGGTGGCGGAGTGTACGATAATATCTACTCCATAAGTCGCCGGCTGTTGATACAGAGGCGAAGCACAACTATTGTCAAGAATGGTGGTGATGCTATTTGCTTTTGCAAAATCAGCAATTAGCTGAATGTCTTGCATCTCATAGGTCCAGGAGTTAGGACTCTCCATGTAAATAAGAACCGTGTTGTCTTTGCAGGCATCGATCATTGCCTGGCTGTCCGATGGATCAACATAGGTACAGGCAACATTAAACCTGGTCAATATCTTATCGATGAGCTTTTTAGTCCAGCTGTATGGATTGTCTACACATACCATATGGTCTCCAGCTTTTACCTGAGAAACCACCGCAGCGGTGATCGCTGCACTACCACTGCCAAACACCAAAGCTTCTTCGGTATTCTCCAACGCCGCCAGCTTTTGCTGAAGTATGGAAGTAGTAGGATTCGCCCCTCTGGTATAAAAGGGGATTTTGTCTTCGCTCTGAAGGGATTTAGCCATTTCCTCTAGCGACCCAAAAGTGAAGTTGCTGGTTTGATAGATCGGTGGAGACGCAGGATGGTCCTGAAATGCTTCGTCTTCTCCTAGATGATAGAATATTTGGTCTTTATCCATTGGGTAAAATTAGAACAACTACGTAAGACCTCAACAGATCATTATATGAATGGTTTAATCTGAACGGATTTTCAATGGATTTAAGATAAACAGAAGATAATTCCGATTATTTCCTCAAATATTATGAAAAACGCAGCGTATGATGCCTTCCATTAAAAAATATTTTGAAAAATATCATTTTTACAATACGCATAATTGAAATCGATACAAAAGGAGCTCGGTTAACATATTCTTAATGTTGGTGTGTTTAAAAAGTGAATCTTACAAAATAATCGTTTTTTTAAGCGAGATAGGGCACATAAAACGTGTGTTAACTGAAAGTTTTGTTTTGATTATTCGTGATTATGTGGCTTAATTTGGAATTGATGTTTTAGGCAATGTGCCTAAGAAAGTCATATCTGAACAACTAATAAAAGTTTAGTGAAAACATTTCAAATCTTTAAAAGCTTATGAACATGATCACCAACCTATTGATGATTGTACAAGACTCAGTGGCTGTGGCAGATACGCTTGCTGCTGAAGTTCCTGAGGTTGTAGAAACGGTTGCTACTGTTGCTACGGACTACAGTGCCGACATTACGGCTAACCTGCTGACGGTAAACAATGTATGGATGATGCTAGCCACCGCGCTTGTATTCATTATGCACCTGGGTTTCGCAGGTGTTGAAGCTGGTTTTGGCCAGTCAAAAAACACAGTGAACATTCTATTCAAGAATACACTGACACCTATTATTGGAATCCTTACTTATGCTTTAGTAGGGTTCAATCTAATGTATCCTGGATTTGCAGAGCCTGGATGGTTCGGTTTTGCTGGTTTCGGTCTGGAATCTTCAGGCACAGCAGACAATTCAGCTGGGTACATGGATGCTGGTATGACTTACTGGACAGACTTTTTATTCCAGGCGATGTTTGCAGCTACTGCAGCCACGATCGTATCTGGTGCTGTTGCAGAGCGTATCAAGTTAAGTTCTTACCTGATTTTCACATTGATCTATGTAGGTATCGTTTACCCGATCATAGGTAGTTGGAAATGGGGTGGTGGAGCTCTAGACGATATGGGCTTCTATGACTTTGCAGGTTCTACTTTAGTTCACTCTGTTGGTGGATGGGGAGCTCTTGCAGGTATCATGATCCTCGGACCAAGACTTGGAAAGTATGTAGATGGAAAAGTAGTAGATAAGCCTGGATCTAGTGTTCCTTTGGCTGTGATCGGTGTTTTCCTTCTTTGGTTAGGATGGTTCGGTTTCAACGGAGGTTCTGTACTTTCTGCCGATCCTGGATTGGTTTCTTTCACATTGGTTACTACTTCACTTGCAGCTTGTGCTGGAGGTCTTGGTGGTTTCGTTACCGGGTACATCGCATTCAAAAGACTCGATCTTGGTATGGTATTGAATGGTATTCTTGCTGGACTAGTAGGTATCACGGCTGGTGCTGATGTTATCGAGCCAGGCAATGCCATTATTGTAGGTGTAGTTGCTGGAGTGCTTGTAGTAATCTCTGCAGTAACACTTGATAAGTTCAAACTAGATGACGTAGTAGGTGCTGTTTCTGTACACCTTACTTGTGGTATCTGGGGAACACTTGCTGTAGGTATCTTCTCTACGAATCCAGATCACTCATTTGTTACTCAGCTTATTGGAGTAGCAGTATGTGGAGTAGCTGCATTTGCTGCTGCATTCATCATCTTCTTAGTATTAAAAGTGACTATGGGAATCAGAGTCTCTGAAGAGCACGAAAAAGAAGGTCTTGATAGCCACGAACACGGTATTAGAGGATATACGATAATATCTGAATAATAGATCAAAAACAAAATGGCCTCTGAGTACTAAGGCGCCAACCAATAACACTTCAGAGGCCAATATTTTCCACAAACTTTAAATAATCGAATTAAAGCTTATGAACACTTTTACAAAATTAACAAAAAGACTAATACTACCAGTAATGCTAATGGTAGCAGTGATTTCTGTGCAGGCGCAGGATGATGAATCTACTTTTTCTTTAAGTGGATCAGTTGATGCATACTATCGTGCTAACCTTAATACTTCCTTCGCCGATGGAGGTACAGTTGCGCCAGGTACATCTTTTGCAAATCTTCCAGGATTTTCTCTTGGAATGGCAAATCTTATTGCTGGTTATGAAGGAGAAAAGGTTGGATTTGTTGCAGATTTGGTATTCGGACCAAGAGGTACGGAAGCCGTTTTCGGAGCAACTACGGCAAGTTCTAGTATTGTGAACCAGTTGTATACTTACTGGAATGTGTCTGATGGATTTACTCTGACTTTTGGAAACTTTAATACGTTTCTTGGTTATGAAGTAATTTCTCCATCAGCAAACTACAATTATTCTACTTCTTACATGTTTTCTTATGGGCCTTTCTCTCACTCTGGTTTGAAGGCAGACATTGCATTAGGAGAAGCAAGCTTAATGTTAGCAGTATTGAATCCTACAGACTTCACTGACTTCAACCCTGATGGAACCTATTATGGTGGTGCACAATTGGGTATTGGCGGCCAGTACTTGAACCTATTGTTCGGTGGTGAGGATTTTGCTTACTTCCAGGTTGATTACACTGGTGGGGTTGATGTATCAGACGCTACCTATTTAGGAATTAACGCTACTTACAATCTTGATCTTTTCGCTGGAGCGGCTGTTTATTTGCAGCAGTCATTTACTGATGATTTCAGCATGGGGCTAAGAGCAGAGTATTTCAAGCAATTACAGTCTGACGATGACGAAGTTATAGACCCTAATACTGGTTCAAACAATCTGTTAGTTCTAAGTACTAAAGATGCTAGTGTGATTGACCTAACATTATCAGCAAATTACTCAGTTGGTAGTTTGACATTCATTCCTGAGTTTAGAGTAGATCTTTATTCTGAGGACGAGGTTTTACCAGAGGCTGGTGAGACACCAACAAGTAGCTTGGCTTCTTTTGTAGTAGCTGCTGTTTACTCGTTCTAAACAAACAATTGATGTAAGAAAATTACATATCAGATGAAATGTCCCATTTCCAATTTGGCTCTGCTGGTTGGAAATGGGATTTTTTATGGTGTTATTATACTTTTTTTGATTTATTGGTAATCATTTATAAATAATGATGAAAAATGTTTAATAATTCATCATTTTTTTTAAAATTTGTAATAGGCTCGTAATATTGAAAATGATCAATAAACAGCCCTTTATATTGTTAATTTTTAATCGTTTACTTAATTAAAATATAAACCAGAATAACATGGCTAAGTCAAAATTGGAGTACATCTGGCTTGATGGTTATAAGCCAACCCAATCATTGAGAAGTAAGACTAAAGTAGTGAGTGATTTCAGCGGTAAGCTGGAAGACTGTGACGATTGGTCTTTCGATGGTAGTTCTACAGAGCAAGCTGAAGGTGGATCTTCAGATTGTATCCTGAAACCTGTATTTATTTGTCCTGATCCAGCTGTAGAAAATGGCTATTTGGTGATGACAGAAGTGATGAATGCTGATGGAACACCACACGTGACCAATGGTAGAGCAACCATCGATGATCCGGATGATGACTTCTGGTTTGGGTTTGAGCAAGAGTATTTCTTGATGAATCCAGAAACGGGATTACCTCTAGGATTCCCTGCGGGGGGGTACCCGGCACCACAAGGCCCATATTACTGTGGCGTAGGTGGACAAAACGTCTACGGAAGAGATTTTAAAGACGAGCACCTGGATCTTTGTATTGATGCTGGGTTGAACATCGAAGGTACCAATGGTGAGGTAGCCGCTGGTCAGTGGGAATGGCAGATTTTCGCTAAGGGAGCTGCTTCTGCTGGAGATCAGATTTGGGTCGGTAGATTCCTGATGGAAAGACTTTCTGAGAAATACGGATTGTACATCGAATATCATCCAAAACCTCTAGGCGCAACTGACTGGAATGGTTCAGGAATGCATGCAAACTTCTCTAACACACTTATTAGAACGGCAGGTTCGAAAGAGAAGATTGAAGCAGTGTGTGAGGCCTTCAGAAGTGTGGTAGATGAGCATATCGCAGTATATGGAGCTTACAACGATCAGCGATTGACTGGTAAGCACGAAACAGCTGCTATCACGGACTTCTCTTATGGAGTGTCTGATAGAGGAGCATCTATTCGAATCCCTCTATACACGAAAAATAAAGGATGGAGTGGTTATCTGGAAGACAGAAGACCTGCATCTAATGCAGATCCATATAAAGTGGCTGCTAGAATTATCAAAACTGTTAAGCCAGTTAAATAATTCTCAGAGCAATAGAAACACAAACCCTGGCCGAAACGCTGGGGTTTTTTTATGTATTTAAAATGATGGAAAACTTAGAGCTTCCGAATGTTTTTATTTCGAATGAACGCTTCGCTATCTTCCCATTCAATTTTGGACCACAGCTCATCTGATTCGAGAATAAACACTTTATTACCCTGATCAATCACCTGAATCGGTTCGGCAGCTGCAGATGGTCCTGACATCAGAATTGATTGATTCTTTTGTATGATGCCAGACTCTTTTAGGAATACTTTATTGTTAACAACCAGTATTAATGCAAGAGTCAATGCCTGAAGAGCCACAGAAATCATAGGGCGCTCTTCTTTTTTGGTCTTTCGGAGGGAATATGCCAGCAGAAAGATGGAAAATGCTATGAGGCATAAAGTGATCAGATTTTGATTTTTCCTGACAAAATTCTCAAAGAACTTAAAGTCTGAGTACTCATAGCCACTGAGGTTATGCTCCTCGGCGATTTCGCGCATTTTAACCAAAGCAGCTTTATCTGAAGATTTGAGGTAGTATAGGTTGAGGTAGTAAAGTGCATCCGCATAATTGCCCAGGCCTTCTTGAATGAACGCCATCCGTGTGAGCATGGCTAAAGACGCATAATTTTCCTGAAAAATATTCTCATATTTCTCAAAAGCCTCGGTGTATTTTTGATTGTTGAACAGGGAATCCGCAGTGGATAATTCGGCAGTTTGTGCCAAAGACCCAAGGGTCATTGAAGAAGTAAAAACGAGTGATAAAATAAATCTGCTAAAAAAGTGATTCATGGGTTGTATTTTGAAAACAAGCGTTCTATTTTTGCAACCGCAATTTAAGGAAACGGCCACAGAAATTGCAATTTTGAAATCATGATTCGCTAGCTCAGCTGGTAGAGCATCTCCCTTTTAAGGAGAGGGTCCTGGGTTCGAGCCCCAGGCGAATCACACCAAGCCCTGACAACATTGTCAGGGCTTTTTTTATGTCTTTTTGGGTTTGTAGTTTGTATCTAAAATTCATTTTTTGCCATTACTTAAGTGTTATAGAATGGACAACGAACCGAATTACAATATGGTGATGCTTTTTTGAGTTTTTTAACAAATTACCATCGGTCGTATGCAGGCCTAATTTGACCACCTTATAATATTCGTTTTCAGCGCCTGGTATTATGTCGGTGTTATGTGCTGATACACCTTTCCAGGCACCATCTACTTGCTTGATCATGATAAAGCTTAGCGTGTTCCGATTCTCTGGTCGCCAGTAGTTTCATGTTTACTTTGTCCTTTTAGGCGCATTCGCGAATGTAACCTCTTCAGAGAGCCTTTTCTCTTTCACTCGTGGTGACACTCAAGTGCGTGTTTGGAAAAATCACCTTGAGTCTTGTAGGTGTCTTCGCTATTATGCCACCAGAGTACTACTACATTCACAAAATCGGCATCTTCTGTGAAAGGGTTGGCTATCCCTCGCCTCTGTTGTTTCCCGCATACCGTAAATGCCGGGGAATATCAGTTGGTTCTTTTAGCAACACTTGGATTCGTTTTTTTAAATCCTACACGTTCTTGAGCTCCCCAGGTTTTTTTCTTGCGTATAAATTTGTCAAAGTTTCCCTGAATGGCAGCCCAAACGGTAATTGGATGGTAAAAAATCGGCTCCAATAGGGCAATGAACAACAAGGTGAGTAGGTACCTGGTTTTGTCGTACTCACGAAACGTGGTTTCTTCCATTAAAATGGCCATCCAGCTATACATCACGGAGAAACTGTAAACTAATATGAGTAGCAACCAGAAATGATCCCAATTGACCCAGCCCATGTACACCAATATGCCAAAATAAATAAGGCCTGTAAATTCAATGATTGGGGCTAACCACTCGTAGAAAAACCAAAAAGGGTAAGAGAGCATGCCTAATAGGCCAAATTTGGGATTGAAAAACATGTTTTTATGGGCAGTCAAAGTCTCAATAGTACCTCTCGTCCATCGATTTCTCTGCTTTATGAGAATTCTCCGTGATTCAGGAGCTTCGGTCCAGCAAAGTGGGTCAGGAATGTATTCGATACGGTATTTTTCCTTTCGTTTGTGCATCAGCTTTCGCATTCTCACGACCAACTCCATGTCTTCTCCAACCGTTTTGGTATCATATCCACCGGCCTCCACTACCAGCTCTCTGTCGAATAGTCCAAAAGCGCCCGATATAATTAATAGCCCGTTGAGGCGACTCCAGGCCATTCTGCCCAACAGGAATGCACGAATGTATTCAACGGTCTGAAAAAGCGGCAACAGCTTCTTTGGTAGGTGTACTTCGAGGATTCGACCATGAGCCACCTCGCAATCATTGGCTATACGGACTACTCCTCCTGTGGCGATCATTTTTTCATCTACGCTTTCCAGGAAAGGCTTAACCATTTTGAGCAGCGCGTCATCTTCTATCACACAGTCTACATCCACACATGCAATTAGTTTAGCGGATGAAAGGTTGATTCCAGCGTTTAACGCATCAGACTTTCCTCCGTTTTCTTTGTCCAGCACAATGAGTTTTTTAAATGCAGGATCCTTAGACCGATAAATTTCTTTGATCGGTTGATGCGGTAGGTTACTACATACCTTTTCCTGTGAAGGGGTTAGATCATAAGCTGCTATCATCTTTTGCATGCTATCATCCTTACTACCATCGTTGATGATGATGATTTCGTAGTTGTTGTAATGGAGAGAGAGGAGTGATCGTATATTTTCGACTATGGAGATGCCTTCGTTGTAAGCCGGCGCCAATATCGATATACGGGGAGCCAAAGGGCTTCTCAGGATGTCGTCATAATAGACAGTTTTGTTCTTTCGAAGGTATTTACGAATAATCAGTACGGAGTTGAAAGCAAGGAATATGTACGCTGACATGATTGACAGGGTGTAGATATAGATGCCATAATTCAGGAAATTGCTTATTTCTAGGTAAATAGTCTCTTGCATCAGTCGGTGAGCGAATGTTTTTCTAAATGGGCGGCCAATGATCTCATGGATTGACTGTCCGAAAGTCTTAACCGCGCAAGCTCCGCCTTCGTTAATTTGGTTGGACTCCTGTGTAAAATGGATATTATACTCAGAGAGGTCCAGTCAGACATTTCTGTTGTGAGTTTGGCCAGATCATCCAGCCCGTTGGCTTTTTTCAATTCAACAATTGCAATTTTAGCAGTACGTCTGACATCATTGTTTTTATGTCGGAGCAGTGGGACGATCAGGTCATAGGCTTTCTTATGGTTCATGGTAGATAGCTCCACAATACCTTCAATTTTATTATGCCAGCGAAAATTCTTTAGTTTTTTAATGCTTATTTTATACAAGGCCATTTCATCGTAGAGGTCTTTAATCATGTCAGAAGATTTTCCACTGAAATTATCATAGAAATTAGCTACCTCATCGAGTAGAATCTGCTTCTGTGGTTTGGATTTACTGATTTTTACGAGCCTTTTTTTGATCTTTTCGGATTCTGAGGCAGTAGGTGCATTCACATATTTGGCTAGAAGTGTCTGTACAAGGTTGCGTTGGTTGTTTTTCCATTTTCGATCAATGATGTGATTGAATCGGGCGTACAAGATGATGGTTAAAAAAACCATTGCAAATAGCAACAGTATATTGATGATGTCCAGAATAAAGCGATCTTCAAAGATCATATTTGGACTACCTTTTTAGCCGCATTTTTTACTCTAACGACTAACTCGTGTGGACTGAACGGTTTGTCTATAAAGTCAATTGCACCAAGCTCGAACGCTTCCAATATTTTATTTTCTAAGTCTGCATCACTGATGATAATAATTGGAATATTATTTTCGACGGCATGGCGTATAAGTTCAAAACCGTTTTTGTAAGGAAGGAGCTCCTCAGAGACGACAAAATCAACCGATTTATTTTGGATATAGTTTATTGCATCAAGTCCATTGTCTACCACGGTCAACTCAAAACTTTCTTGTTTGAGTCGCTCAGTTAGAACTTTTTGCATTAAGGCATTTGGTTCTGCTAATAAAAGTCTCATTCCAGGTGATGGATAATAGGTATAATGATACGTAACTTGAAATATACTGGCAATTAAAATCGACTAATGTTATGGATATACGTTCCAATGATCTCAGTTAGATGACGTATGTTTTTCAAAAGTGTTCTATATCTTATTCTTATCGCCATTGGGCATTTGGTTATGAGTCAGTATCGAGGCATCTATGTCAATCAGTTTGAATCTATCATGCAAGATAAGGGACAAATGGATGCGCTCATTTCATGGTTGGATGAAGAGGAAATCACGCATGTTAGTTTGTACGATCTTCATAAAATATTTCCCAATGAAGCACTTCGGGGTAAGCTAGATTCGATCTTAGTGAGACTAAAGGGAAAAAACCGGCAGGTGATAGCCGTGTTTGGTGGTTCTTCTACCTTTAAGGAATATTACATCAACTATCAAGAAGGATCCCAGTCACCATTTGATGGCCTAAATATGGAGTATGAGTGGTGGGTCGGAAAAGACAGGTTCGATTTATACAGTGAGGAGATTGTACCTTTAGTTGACCATGGAGAATCACTCGAAACATACATTGGATGGTTTAGCAAGGGAGCCAGAAAGCGTAAAGCACAGGCCATTCAGTTACTAGCTGTTAGTGATCTAATCACTGTTCACGTCTATCAGAAGAATCCTTCTGCGGCCTATGTCAAAGACCGATTACAAGCCCTAAATTGGGCGGCAAGCGAACGAAGTAAACCGGTAGAGGTTGTTTTAACCTTGATTATGCAATAGGAATAAGCTTTTTGCTAAAATATTGGTTATTTAGAT
>JAMWZA010000080.1 GCA_024305105.1 Marinoscillum sp. | reverse complement strand
GTGCTCGCTATCGGACTGGTGGTAGATGATGCCATTGTGGTATTGGAAAACATCTATACCAAAATAGAAGATGGTATGGAGCCGGAAGAAGCCGGAAAGAAAGGAACCAATGAGATTTTCTTTGCCGTTATTTCTACAACCGTGGCTTTAACGTCGGTATTCTTCCCTATTGTATTTCTTCAGGGACTCACAGGGCGTCTATTCCGTGAGTTTGGAATTACGGTCGCTGTGGCGGTCATCATCTCTTCTTTTGTGGCATTGACATTGACTCCCATGCTATCCAGCAAGATGTTGAAAAAGCGAGAACGTCAGCAATGGTTTTACCGAAAGACAGAACCCTTCTTTATTTGGCTCAACAATTTATATAACGACGCTTTGGACTCATTTATGGGCAACCGCTGGTTGTCTGGTGTTATCGTCATTGTGGCGATTGGGTTGATTTACGTGCTTGGCCAAATCGTCCCTTCGGAATTGTCTCCACTGGAGGATCGGGGTGTATTCAGAATCATCGCCACAGGTCCTGAAGGCGCCACATTTGAGTACATGGATGAGTATGTCAAGGAGATTGATCATCTGGTGCAGGAAGAGGTTCCTGAGGCTAATTCGATCATCACCATTACTTCACCAGGATTTACATCAGCCGGTGCGGTCAACTCCGCCTTTATCATCGCCAAACTGGTCGATGCAAGTGATCGGACTAGAAGTCAGCATGAAATCGTAGAGACCATCAAACCGCAGATTGCTGCCAACACCAAGGCACGAGCATTCGTGGTAGAGCCTGAATCCATCGGTAATCGACGTGGTGGGCTTCCTGTAAGTTTCGTATTGCAAGCCAGAGAGCTTAGCGAGCTGAAAGAAGTCCTACCAGCTTTTTTGGAAAAAGCACAGGCAAATGACGCATTTGACTTTGTAGATCTCAACCTGAAATTCAATAAACCTGAAATAGGTGTTAGGATAGATCGTGAAAAAGCTCGAAGCATGGGTGTTTCCGTTCGTGACATTGCGCAGACGCTGCAGCTTACCTTGAGCGGCAATCGATTTGGTTACTTCATCATGAATGGAAAGCAATATTATGTGATTGGTCAGGTAGAGCGTGAAGACCGTAATGAACCATTGGACCTAAAGTCCATTTACATTAAATCTGGTAGTGGGCAACTCGTTCAAATGGATAACCTGATCTCGTTGGAAGAACGCTCCACTCCTCCGCAGCTTTTTCACTACATCCGATTTACATCGGCGACCATTTCGGCTAGTTTGGCCAGTGGCTATACGCTGGGACAAGGTTTGGAAGAAATGGATAAGATTGCTGCCGAAGTACTTGATGATAGGTTTCAGACCGCCTTATCAGGCTCCTCTCTGGAATTCCAACAGAGTTCGGGAAATCTGTATTTCGCATTTGCCTTAGCTCTACTATTGATCTACCTCGTGTTAGCAGCACAGTTCGAAAGCTTCCGTGATCCATTGATCATTATGTTTACGGTGCCGCTTGCGCTATCAGGCGCATTGCTAACACTGTGGTACTTCAACGAAACACTAAACATATTCTCGCAGATCGGAATGATCATGTTGATCGGGTTGGTAACCAAAAATGGAATCTTGATTGTGGAGTTTGCCAATCAGCGCAAAGCGCAGGATATGAGCATCATTGAGTCTATTAAAGGCGCAGCGAAAATGCGGTTCCGGCCGATTTTGATGACAAGCCTGTCTACCATTCTTGGTATCCTTCCGATAGCGCTGGCGCTTGGTGCAGGAGCTGAGAGTCGTGTGTCCATGGGAATTGCCGTTATTGGAGGAATGATCATCGCTACATTCCTGACGCTCTTTGTGATCCCTGCCATTTATACATTTTTAACCAGCAAGTCTAAACGAGTTGCACGCGTATGATTAAAGTATTATTAATAGCCATCACCTTTTCCGTGCAGGCTCCTGCAAGCGAAGTGGACAGCACACTCACTGAAACAGAGGCCGTGTCCATTGCATTGGAAAACAGTTTTGATATCAAGCTGGAAAAGTACAACATGGAAATTGCCAAAAATAACAACACAATTGGCAATGCAGGGTTTTTACCAACCGTAGAAGCCAATGCGAGCACCAACAAGACCATCCAAGATACTGAATTGGAATTTGCTTCCGGTGATGGCCAGTCCAGAGATGGTGCGGAGTCCACCTCCACCAATGCTGGTGTTAGTTTGATCTGGACCATTTTTGATGGACTGAGGATGTTTGCCACCAAGGAACGATTGGAGCAAATAGAGCAATCCAATAGCTACATCTTAAAAGCAAGGATTCAAAACACCATCTCCGATGTGTTGAAAGCATTTTACAATGCCGGACTGGAGCAAGAACGTTTAAGACTCCTAAGAAGTAACCTCGAACTCTCAGCGGAACGTGTTCAAATCAGCAAGGACAAATATGAAATAGGCAAAGCAAGTAAATTAGAGTATTTACAGGCGCAGGTTGATTACAATACGGATCAGTCCTCTTATGTAAAACAGCAGGAAGTCATCGCTGTGAGACTTTACGAACTCCAACGTGTACTTGGATTGATTGAAGCTTCGGACTCGCTTACACTAGACTTTAGCTATGACCTGGACCTTGTTATGTCTAGAGAACAAGCAGAAGACTTGGCCTTGACACAAAATCCTGACTTACAGACCATGCAGCTTTCCCGAGAAGTTTCGATAATGGCGACTAAAGAGCTGGAACGTGCCCGACTACCCTCTCTAGATTTCAACATGGGTTACAACTATGCCAAATCAGAAGCTGAAGCGGGGTTTGTGTTGCAAAACCAATCCAATGGCCTCAATTATGGACTTTCAGCCAATGTTACGCTGTTTGATGGAATGAATCAAAGTCGGCAAATACAAAATGCACGGCTTCAGGCTGAATACGCTCAAACGAGCTTTGAACGATCGAAAACGATCCTTATGACTTCCATTCGATCAGCATTTCTGACTTATCAAAACGCCGTAGAACTTGCAGCGTTAGAAACGGAAAACCTGGCTGTAGCTGAGGAAAATGTGAGTATTGCCTTAGAGCGCTACCGTATAGGTAAATCCAATCCACTCGAAATTCGTGAAGCACAGAACAATGCGGTGAATGCTCAGATTCGTCATCTGGAAGCGCTCAATACAGCTAAGGTTGCAGAAATAGAATTGCTTCGATTAACAGGAGAGATCGTGAAATGATCACTTCCTTTCACGTCTCTCCATATGATCAATTATGGCTTTCGAAATGTACTCATTCACGGTAAGCCCTACTCGATCAGCGGCTACTGTCAGTAGCTTCAACTGATCTCCTGTAAGTTGAATTTTCATGGTATATAAAACGAATTTGCGCTACCCAATGTTATACTTTCGAAATTATTTCAAATATTATCTGGCAACATTTTGGTAATGTCAAAAGCTATACTACTTTTGCAGTCCACATCGCAGCAAGGTGATGCTAATCAAGTAGCTAAAGTAATGAATTAGTGAAAAAATCACCCTAAAAGCGGTCATATCGCGGGATGGAGCAGTTGGTAGCTCGTCGGGCTCATAACCCGAAGGTCGCTGGTTCGAGTCCAGCTCCCGCTACTAAAAACAGAAACCTGATCAAATCGATCAGGTTTTTTTTTGTTTATATCGAATCAATTTGGTCGTGGTTCGCACCGAGCTATCCCCGATAGTAATCGGGGAGCTCCCATCATTAGGAGTAAAAAAGACATTCTCAAAAGGTGTCATTTCGACCGTGGAGAAATTTCCCTCAAATCTCAACGAGCTGTCAATCAAAAAAGTAAAATTCAACCTTACGTCGAAATGACATAAAGTAGCTTTATCACGTCCTCATTATTCACACCGGACTCGTCCGCAGCAAGTACCCAAAACCAATGGCAAACAAACCATACACAACAGCTAAAGCAATAACCGCCGGATTCGCAAGTCCTCCAACTATCAACTTGATCAACGCAATGAACACTACACCAAAGTGCATCAGATTAGCTACCACCACCGGTCGATTGTAAATCCCTCCTATTCTGGATGACTTCACCATCCAGTTGAGCATCGCGAAACCAAGATAAAGTGCTCCAATCACCTGAAAGGCTGTCTTCAAAAACGTATTTGCCGGTTGGTTAAAATAAACCAGAATCTCATCTGGCAGAAAGGAAAGCACCAGTCCGATTAATACCAGGTAAGCAGTAGTCATAATCATTAGTAGTCTTGTAAGCATAGGCTCTTTATTGTTACTCACCCTTTGGGCTCACTTGCTAAACATTTATTACACTTTTTAGAATCACATTTAAACTATCAATCCTAATTTCCACTTTCTTTGCTCCATGAAAGACCTCCATGGCCGAGCCATTCGTGATTATTATCAAAACAAATCATCTCCCCTACTTTTACACACTTCGTATGGAGAAACGGAAGACATGCCGGTGGAAGTATTCTTCCGGGAGGAGGAAGACTTAAGTGTACTGGAAAACCTGGCCTTGATCGAATGCAGTGGTTCCGTGCTGGACATTGGCGCTGGAGCAGGAGCTCACGCACTGATGCTACAAGCCAGAGACTTTGAAGTCACTGCACTTGAAAACTCGCCCGGCTGTGTGGAAGTCATGCGTCAGTCTGGGGTAAAGCAGGTGGTGAATCAAGATTTCCGACATCACCGTCAGAAATACGATACACTGCTCGTTTTAATGAACGGACTGGGTTTGGCTGGAAAACTCTCCGGTGTGCAGCAGCTGCTAAAAACACTAAAAGGGCTACTCAACCCTGACGGACAACTATTGATTGACTCCTCTGATATCAGTTATTTATTTGAAGATGATAACATCCAGCCTGACGTAGATTATTATGGCAATATTCGATACCAGTACGAATACAAAGGCACAAAAGGTGATTGGTTTGATTGGGTCTATGTAGATTCTGAAACACTTCTCAATGAAGCAGTTAAAGCTGATCTCAAAGCTGAAATCATGCATCAGGATGAAAATGATCAGTACCTGGCACGTCTGATTCTAAAATAAGGCCATCGGCTAACAAGCGGACGGCCTTATTTTTATTTGATTACCTATTGAAGGGTGTAAGTAGCATAAACGTCCATATTTAGCCCAAATCCGCCATTTTGGTCAAACACATTGGTGGACACTGTAAGCTCAGTACCACAGGTATTGACCAAATCACCATCGATATCGCTGATCTCCCAGGTATCTCCAAAAGCATCAAACGTCTGCGTTGGCACATTAATCACAATGTTGGTTGGGTCTGAATCATCAACCGTAAACTGCATAGAAAAACCAGTCCCAAAAACAGTAGCGGCATAATCAGTCACTTCATAAGTGTTGCCTGATACCCGAGTAAGAGTGGTCGTGTAAGCCCCCCCTCCAAATGTTGCCTCCACTTCTGTAACCGAAGCTGTACCGTCGTAATCGGCCGCTACGAACGGACAGTCATCATCGATGATCTCCATCATAAAAGATGCTTTCAGTGGTACTCCTGGGAACACTCCCTCTGGAGTTTCAGTAATCTCCGCTGTGAAAGTGAGGTTACCTGTTGTAGACTCATCAAAGTTCGGTACCGTCTCCAGTACGATGGATTCTGCAACCGTATCGCCAGGTAATGTGATTACGAACGTATTGCCAGAAACGCTCTTCGCATTTACCACATTAAAATCTGTTCCAAGTTCAGCTGTTCCAGTCACCGTAAACGTAATGTCTATGTCACCCGATCCACTCAGGTCATACAGCAACGGCACCTGCACGGTGCTTCCCGTACCTGATCCTTCTGGAGTACTTGTGGGTGCTACTTGTGACACAACACCCACATACTGGTATTCAGCATCTGCCAGGTCGTCGAACTCTGCCCTATCACAGGCCACCAGGCCTATGATCAGTAGAAATAATAAACTATATGTATATCTCATCATTTGATTTCATTTTAATTAATAACCAGGATTCTGCTGAGAGGCCAACAACTCGTTGATGGTCACCTCGGAGGCCGGCAATGGCCATAAGAACCTAAAATCCGTGTAAGGAATGGCCGGAACTACTTTGGTCAAATCAGTATCACCAATGACATAGGTACTTCCATCCACACTTGCTGACACCATCTTGGCCGGAATTCCTCCAATTGAGAAATTAGGATCAACCGCATTGCGATGAATATCCTTCCATCTCATCCCTTCAGCCAAATACTCGATACGTCTTTCCTGAAGAATTCGAGTCATGAGATCTGTGGTATTGGATATCGTACCATAAGAGGTCATTGCTCCAGCAATCGCGCGATCTCTCACTGCATTAAGCAATGCAGATCCTCGCGCAGTGCTCCCATTTCTCGCTTCGGCCTCAGCCACATTCAGCAATACTTCGGCATACCGAATAATCGGAGAAAAATCCGAATTATTCACATAGTCACGGTATTTGGTTGTGAACAACCTGCCATTTGCGCCTCCGGTGACCAACGAGCTTCTTCTCAAATCATCTGGATGCCAAAAAGACTCGTTCCAGATAATCGGACTTACTGCTACTTCTCCACGAGCACCATTATCCGAAGAACCATACATATTGGCCAAAGCCGCATTGGTATTTAGGTTATCATTAGGGCTCATGTTCATGGAGAAAATACTTTCAGGGCTGGTATTATTAGCAAATGGACCCTCTGGAGATGCAGTAAGCGAGTAGCCTCCACCCGTAAATGGAGCAGCTGCAGAAACAATCTTATCGCCTTCAGTGATCACTTCATCCCACATACCCATATGCAGATAAACACGTGTTTTTATGGCAATAGCAGCTCCACTGGTAGCACGTACCACTTGAGAACTTCCTCCTCGTGTTGCAGGCAAATTGGCCTCAGCAAAATCCAAATCCTCTAAAATCTGAGCATAGGTATCGGCTACTGTCCCTCTGCCCAGCTCTTTGGCTGCCTCTAGTGCAGAAGCACTGTTTGCACCAGCGGTTGGCGTTGGGATTCCCATCTCACTGCCATTACCATCGAGGTATGGTTTGGAGAAATGAATGACCATTTCATGAAGTGCCAATGCCCTGAGAAAACGCGCCTCGCCAATGTAAGCGTTACCAGCTGCTTCCTTCAAAATACCACTCTCCGTTGCTGCTGTGACGCCATCAATGAAAAGGTTGGCCAGATTGATGAGTCGATAACCATTCTCCCAGAAATAACGGTTGTTTTCAGTAACCGTAGTATAGGTAGCCCTGTAGGTGAAATCATAAAATGTATTGATTAACAACATGTCCTCACCCCGCATATCCGCTTGCTGTATGTGTGCAGCCCCGAATATGTAACCACGGTTATTTACTTCATTGCCTCGATAGAAGCCTGATTGTGCTGCATCATAGACACCTGCCATGGTGCTTTCAATACGTGCCGGAGTCTCAAACGCGGCCTCCTCGGAAATGGAATCCTGCGGCGACAGCTCGATCACTTCCTCTTTACAGCTGATACCGATCAGCAGAAGTGCCAATAAATAGATATAGTTATATTTTTTCATTACATGCATAGATTAAAATGAAACATTCAGGCCAAGCGTCCAGGTACGTACCATGGGGTTGGTGTTTAGATCAACACCCGAAATGATATTGGATGTAGAACTCACATTGAGCTCAGGATCCAGTCCTTTGTACCTAGTGAATACATATGGATTTTGGATACTACCATATACTCTCAAACGCTGTAGTCCAATGGATGAAAGCAAATCACTCGGAAGTGTATATCCCAATGAAATATTCTGAATACGTACATAATCACCTTTCTCCACCCAGGTAGACTGTGCATTTCCTGCATTCAAACTAGAGCTCAGGTTATAGAAGTTGTCATTGTTCAATGAAAGACGTGGCACATTCGTGTTCGGATTAGCCGGTGTCCACCTGTTTTTGATTTCAGACGTATTGTTTTGGAAGAACATTGTCAATCCGTTTTGACGTGTTCCATTGAACACATTCTGTCCCATAGCATAAGTCAATACGACATTTAGATCAAATCCTTTAAATGTTACCGAATTGGTAAGTCCACCAAAAACCTTCGGGTTGGTTTGACCCAACAAGAACTTATCTGTGGTAGCAGAAAGAGCTGTAGTTGGTGTCAACTCGTTCGGATTTTCCGGATCATACAGGTAATATGAATTGTCATCTGCATTCCCCTGGATCAAGCGACCGTCCTGCGTTTCATACAGTGGGTTTCCATTCGCTGGATTAACTCCCATTCCTTTGAAACCGTACAGTGTGCCGATAGGCTCACCCACACGCACAATATTGAATACCGATATTATATCTGAGTTATCATTGGACAATGCAGTCACTTCGTTCTTGATCATGGTTGCATTAAAGCTTGTCGTCCAGGAGAAGTCACCGTTCTGAATGTTCGTTGTATTCAATGCAATCTCAATCCCCCTGTTTTCCATCTGCCCAACATTCAGGTTGATCGTGTTACCGGGGATACCCAATACAGGTGGCGATGGTGCCGCCAGAATCAAATCTTTTGTCTCACTCTTAAATACATCCACAGAACCCGAAATGCGGTTGTTGAGGATCCCAAAATCAAGTCCAATGTTTGTCTTGGTAGTGGTCTCCCATTTCAAATCCGCATTCCCTACATTCTCAAATGCAATAGCTGTTTGATCTCCATACAACTCAGGCCCATAGGTACCCAAAGCCGGGAATAAAGAATTGGCTGTGATGGCTGTATTGCCCGTTTCGGCCCAGCCTACACGCAGTTTCAAATCATTGACCTGTGGGATGTTGAAGAAACTCTCCTGAGCGATGTTCCAACCTACTGATCCACCAAGAAAGATATCTTCACGCGTATCTACTGGCAAGGCAGAAATCGCATCCTGACGAACACTTGCAGAGAACAAATACTTATTGTCAAAATCGTAGTTTACACGACCAAATAGCGACGAGAAGCCTTCAGCCCCTGTAAAACCTGCAGACGACTGTGTATTGAACGATCCTGTCTGCAAACCCTCTTGAATAAAGAATGGATCTGAAAAATCAATACCAGCACCTGTGAACTGATCGTAGTTGGTTTTTTGGTATTCTGTACCTGCCACTACATAGATGGAGTGTACTTCTGCCAGCGTTTTTCTCCAGGAAACGGTATTCTGCCAGTTCCACTGCAATGTGTTGTAATAGCCTCTGAAAACACTCCCATTGGACCCGCGCCCATCACCATGCAAAGGATCAAGTGATTGGAAATCTCGTGTATCGGCATTGTCAACGCCGATCTGTGAACGCACATCGATATCAAACGGCAAGTGGAATTCCATGTAAGCATTCCCCAGGAAACGCATGTTGTTGGTTACCTGCTGATTGTTGTCCAGAGCATACCGAATGTTCGTTAAGTTCTGTGCAATGTTCTGAAGATTATTACCCGCACCAAGCAAGGTGTTATCCGGAGTAAGGTTATAACCTGTAGGGTGCTCCGCATCATAAACCGGCACATTTGGAAATGCTTTGACTGCATTAAACACATTGCCAGACAAAGAATTCGATCCAGCATTCAAACCTTCATTTTTCTGATTAGAAACCTGTAGTTTAACACCTGTAGTCAACCATTTAGCCGCACTGTAATCAACGTTCGCACGTGTTGAGTAACGAGTTATGGAATTGTTGGTAGTAGACCCTTCCTGATCGGAATAACCCAGTGAGAAATAATACCTTACGCTTTCCGTTCCCCCAGATACACTCAGTCCATGGTTTTGAACAAATCCTCTTCTGAAGATTTCATCCTGCCAATCCGTCTCTACATTGTTATCACCTGGAAATGCCTGTGGAGGAAGTCCTGCACTTGCAAATTTCTCATTACTTATTTGGATGAATTCTTCCGCATTCAGTAAGTCGAAACGATTGGCTGTCTCATTGAACCCGGCATAGAAGTTATAATTCACCCGAACTTCTCCTTTTCTTCCAGATTTGGTGGTGATCAGCACCACTCCATTAGCTGCTCTGGATCCGTAAATGGCCGTAGCAGCTCCATCTTTCAAAATCTCATAAGAGGCAATATCTGCTGGATTTAAATCGGCTAGCGCGTTGTTTTGATTGGCAAACGCACTGAGATTACCAGTAGTCATTGGCACACCGTCTATAACATAAAGAGGACTCGTACCCGAACTAATCGAGTTAACACCGCGAATCCTGATTTTGGGTGCACTACCAATCAACCCTGAAGTGGTTGTTACCTGCACACCTGCAGCTTTTCCCTGCATGGCCTGATCAAAACTAGCTACAGGCATCTCAGAAATTTCGCTACCATCTACTGAAGAAACTGAGCTGATCAGCTTACGCTTGTCCACTTCTCCATACCCGATAACCACTACTTCGCCAAGTTGTGAAACGCTGGCCTCCATGGTCACGTCCACTACAGATCGCTGACCGATGTTAACTTCCTGCGTTTCCATACCTATAAAGGAATAAACTAATACGGGTTGATCAGATGGTACAGACAGCTTGTACTTACCGTCCAGATCTGTAATCGTTCCATTAGTGGTGCCTTTGATGACCACATTTACTCCGGGAAGGGTCTCGCCATCGCTATCGAGGACTGTACCACTCACCGTTCGTTCCTGGGCATGTACCTCGCCTAGCAAAAGCAAGGCACACACCATTAGTAGAATTTGTTTCATACTTCGTTGGTTTAGTTATTTAAATGATTTTCACAGGGTAATCTTAGTGGAGAGTTTTTTTTAATAATTGTAAAAAAGAAGACTACCTGAGGTAAGGGTATTGGTGGATTTGGGTAACAAGTGGCTATAAAATGCAAAAACCGGCCAAAGGCACGGTTTTGCACAACAGTATAATATAAAGAGGATAGCTAAATAAGGGTTTTGCGTGTTGAAGCAATTGTAAAAAAGAACACGTAACCTCTAATTGTAAAAATGCACATGGCCTGACCCAGCCAACTAAGCTTTATTTGCTACCTATGTATGAGATCTTACTTTTCTGTCTTGTATTGTCTGTTCTTACAGGCATCTGGTACTTCTGGCACAAACCAGCAAAGCCTGCGGGTACTACAGAGCAAAACATTCGCGACCTCCAGCAAATTGAAGGACACTTCAAAACCATAGATCATTGGGTTCGCGATGATCAGAAATATAAGGACTCCAATATCAAATTAGAAACGGTAGCCAAAGCAACACATCTTACAGACAAACAAGTATCTGTGGCTGTGAATATGATCTCCTGTCAGAACTTTAGTTCCTACATTAATAAACTCAGAATTCAAGAGGCGCATTCCATGTTGTTGAATCCAAAATTTGATCATTATACGATTGAGGCTTTGGCAGAAATGGTGGGCTTTGCCAATAAAGTATCATTCTACAAAGCATTCAAAAAGGTCTATGGTCAATCACCAGCTGAACTAAAAAAAGCCCAAAACCACTAACCTCCACATTACCCTTACTGGTAAATACCATTTGATGTAAACATTCCGATTTGTTTACTAAATATTCCTGATAGTTAACTTAAAGGCACATTTTTCAATAAGAGTTTGGTCGTGGTAAGACGTCTTGAGAAAAAACTCAAGACTATGATTACACAAAATATAACCAGTGACACATTCCATCAGTCCTATTCTCTACAGCATCATCAAAGCAATAAGGGTACGCATATCTTAATCCCGGACAACCACATTCACGCCATCTTAAATCTGGGGCATCCGATTAAAAAGTCAGTTGTGGGGCAGTTTAGAACGGTAACCATTGCAACCGGAGAGCTGCACATTATGGGTTGTCAAAGTCGTGGGATGGTTCTTGAAAGTCCGGATTTGCACTTTATTGATATGAAAATCAAACCCACCTATTCGCGATTAATCTTTGCATCCCATCAACCATTCGTTCGTAACGAGAGCGAAAGCCAGGTCAATCTGAGATTAACCTCCACTGAAGACCTGATTGCCTACCTCAATACATCCTACGACTGGGAGAGCTTCGATACCGATTACATTCTGGAAGAAGCGATTGCAGAAATTATTGATCACGCTGGCGAGATCAAAATCAAAGAGATTTATGAATTGCTAGGAATTAGCAAGTCCCATCTGGAACAAAAGTTTATCCAAAACATAGGGCTCACAGCCAAAGAATTTGCCAAAATAGAGAAGTTAAACACGTTCATAATCAACTATGGTCAGTACCGAGATAGCATGAATCTAACCCAGCTCACCTTCAAATCCGGTTACTATGATCAATCTCATTTTATCAAAGACTTTCGCTATTTCATGGATTTGAGTCCAAGGAACTTCTTTAAATCGCATGCTCAATTCTGCTTGGAACCAAATCACATGCAAAATGCCAGTTAAAAACTATTGATTATGCTCATTTACATTGATTGCATGGTTTATAGTGCAGAACCTTTTACAAAGATTGCCGAAATTGCAGCATGCAAAACCCAAATTTCAAATCAGGCTTTGTCACCATTATGGGTAAACCCAACGTGGGTAAGTCTACATTGATGAACCAACTTACCGGAGAACGCATCTCCATAGTAACCAACAGGGCTCAAACCACACGGCATAGGATTTTCGGTATTATCACGACAGATGATCATCAGATTGTGTATTCGGATACGCCTGGCACCCTGGATCCTAGCTATAGGCTGCAGGAGCGCATGATGGGTTTTGTAAAGAAGTCCCTGGAAGATGCGGATGTCATCCTTTTTATGGTGGAGCTGGGAGAAAAAAATGACCATGAACAATGGATTCAAATAGCTAAACAAACAAAAATCCCCGTTCTCTTCCTGATCAACAAAATCGATCTGGCAAAAGGCTCTCAGGTCGTGGATAAAATCGCTTATTGGAAAGAACAAATCGAAGAACTGGAGCCAATGATCGTCTCAGCGGAAACTGGAGAAGGTGTGAAGGAACTGGAAGAGAAAATCTTATCTCTTTTACCACAGCACCCACCCTACTTCCCCGAAGATGAAATGACTGATAAGTCAGAGCGGTTCATCGCTTCAGAAATCATTCGCGAAAAAATCTTTCTTAATTACAAGCAAGAGATCCCTTACAGCAGCGAGGTGATCGTCAATTCATTTAAAGAGGAAGAAAAAATCATCCGAATAGCGGCAGAGATCTTTGTGGAACGAGACACACAAAAAGGCATTCTGATTGGTAAGAAGGGTGAAGCCATCAAGCGGCTTGGTATCGACTCTCGCAAAGAGCTAGAAGCATTTTTTGGTAAGCAAGTACACCTGGAAACGTTTGTGAAAGTGGAAAAAGACTGGCGGAAGGACGATCAAAAGCTGAAACGGTTCGGGTATTAAAAGCAGGTGAAGTTGTCTGATTTGACTATCTTACTAACCGATTCTCCCCACGAACCAGCTAATACACGACAAGTGTAGGGAATTTTAAAACCCACCCTAGCAGGTGGGTTTTTTTAGAGATTAGAAATGGTCTATAATGATCAATCAGGAGCTACTTTTCCATAGGGGGTTTAATCTTGCTTAGTAATTCGACTTAAATCAAGGAGCTGTTACGCCACCCCTCCTATACTGCCCCTCAAAAGCCCATCTCCTCACAGAATTAGGTAAAACACCTATTAACTACTCATCATGTTTTTGATACCTTTCAGATGAAGTTAACAACTAAAATGAACTGTAATGAGACTATTTTTTTACCTCATGTTTACCTTCTTAAGCACGGTTCTTCACTATGCATCAGCAGCAGAAAAGGAGCTCATTGAAGTTGGGGAAATCGCCACTTGTACCAGTTCCATATCTACTGCCACCTCCACTTCTACGCCTTCCGGGTATTTTACAAACCTGATGACGACCAGGTATTGGCCTGCTCGCTGGACGTGTGGCACCTGGAGTGACTGGGAAGGCTGGCTATACATCAGCTCCGACATCTCGATCTTTTTGGCATACTTTTCCATTCCATTTATTCTGATTTGGTACATCCGAAAAAGAGATTTAGGCCGAGCCAAATGGATCGTTACACTGTTCATTGTTTTTATTGGATTGTGTGGCTTCACGCATGCTATCGACGCCTTAATGTTTTGGGTACCGGTGTACCGGCTGAGTGGCTTCACAAAACTACTGACCGGTATAGCTTCAGTTGGTACCGCCATCGTACTGGGTTTCGTATTTCCGGAAGCACTTAAGTACAGGAGCCCTGCAGACATGCAGGCTGAGATCAATAAACGTCGACAGCTACAGGAACTCTTCGAGTTATTCGTAAAGCACAGCCCTGGAGCAATCGCTATGTTTGATATGGACATGAAATACCTCATGGTGAATGACAACTGGATTAAGGACTATGGGCTGGATAAAGAAGAGTTGATCGGTCGGTCACATTATGACGTATTTCCGAGCATTCCAGGTATGAGTTCCTGGAAGACGTTTCACCAACGTGCCCTGAATGGCGAAATCATCAAAAATGATCAAGACAGCTTCTTTCACAATGGCAATGAAGTATTCTTGCGCTGGCAGCTGCATCCCTGGCGTACAGAGAAAGGTAAGATTGGAGGAATCATCATGTTCACAGAATTAATTACCGAAAGAGTACAGTTAAAAGAAGAACTGGAAGAGAACAAAAAAACCAGCTATAAACAACTGGAAGTGATAGAGGACATTTCTGATGTAGCCAAAATTGGGACTTGGAACATGTTTCCAGAAGCTAATTTAGTAGAATGGAGTAGTATTATCTATGACATACATGAAATGGAGCGAGGAGCTGCAGTGGATTATGAAACAGTCATGGGCTTCTATCATCCACAGGATAGAATCAAGCTACAAAAAGCCATTAAAAACACCCTTTCCGCCGAAGCTACCTGGGACCTGGAACTGCGACTCGTTTTAGGCGAAAAAGAAAAGTGGGTACGCGCCATTGGGCAACCATTGTATGATAAGGGAATTGTCATCGGATTGGATGGATTATTACAGGACATAGACGTATCGAAACGAACAGAAGCGTCCCTCACTAAAACCAACCAGCAACTTGCACTTGTAAACGAAGAACTCGGCGCTTTTACCTATTCGGTATCTCATGACTTAAGGGCGCCACTTCGGATTATTAATGGCTTTTCAGAAACCCTGAAGGAAGACTTTCATGACATCCTGCCAGATGAAGGAAAGCGATTTCTCAGCAGGATCGTAGCAAATAGCCAGAAAATGGGCAAACTCATAGACGACCTGCTCGCTTTCAGTCGAATGACCCGACGAGAAGAGAGGCCAACACAGCTGGATCTTAACACGATGATTCGCGAACTGGTGAATGAGGTCTTCAGTGATTCAGTTAATTTCATATCCATTTCACCCTTACCTCAAGTTTATGGGGACCAATCGATGATTCGGCAGGTATTGCAAAACCTCATCTCAAATGCTGTTAAATACAGTAGGTATGAGAAGAAACCTCAAATCGAAATTGGCAGTTACGAACAAAATCAAGACACGGTTATTTACGTTAAGGACAATGGAGTCGGCTTTGATGACCGCTTCATATCAAAACTCTTTGGTATCTTTCAGCGGCTGCATGGCGAAGAAGAGTTTGAGGGAACAGGTGTAGGCCTGGCTCTGTGTCATAAAATCATCAGTCGTCATAATGGAAAAATTTGGGCTGAAAGTCAATTGGGTGAAGGAGCCACATTCTTTTTTTCACTGAAGCATTCTCGATAGCTAAACAATAATATGTCATACACGGAACGTGAAATATTACTTATAGAAGATAGTCCTGATGATTCTGAGCTCATTCAGCGGGCTCTCAGCTCAGTGCCACATAAACATACTATTGCGTGGGTAAAAGATGGTCAGGAGGCCTTGGATTACATATTTTGTGAAGGCCCCTTTTCATCCAGATCCCCTGACCAGAAGCCATGTCTCATATTACTAGACCTAAAGTTGCCTAAAGTTACTGGACTGGAAGTGCTGGAAAAAATCAAATCCAACAGCTCTACTAGGACCATTCCTGTGGTAGTAATCAGTTCGTCCAAAGAGCCCAAAGATCTGGACAAGGCATATGAACTTGGTGTTAACTCCTATGTGTTGAAACCAATAAATTATAAAGATTTCATGCGCGCTACGGAGCAAATTGGGATGTATTGGTTGCTTGTTGATGAAAAAGTTAAAAGCCCTTAAATGACTAAAAATACCGAAATCAAAATCCTTTATGTGGAGGATATTCAAGATGATGTAGACTTGATGCTCGTCACTTTAAGAAAATCAAGCCTCTCTGTAGACCTTGAAACTGTCGCTCATTTAGACGAATTGAAAGCCAAACTAGTTTCGTCCAGTTATGACCTGATCATTACTGACTATAATTTACGTGGATACAATGGCGAAGATGTCATAAAGATGGTTCGTGATTTTGACGAAATAATTCCAATCATCATCTTTACTGGTACCGTGGGCGAAGAAGTGGCCGTAAGGTTAATTCAACAAGGAGCAAGTGACTTCTATCTCAAAGAAAGTATCAAGCTAATTCCAAAAGCCATTATCAAACTGATTGATCACGCAGAACTCAGACGAAAAGCACAGACTTATAAGGACAAGCATACGCATCAATCCAACATTCTTGAGGCTATTTTTTACAGTATTACGGATTTTCTTTTTTTGAAAAATGATCAAAAACGCTATTTGAAGGTTAATAAATCCATGGCTGATATATTGGATATCACCGAGGAAAACTTCGAAGGAAAAAACAACCAGGAACTAAACCTGGCCAATTACTTTCCAGATTCAGATCGAACCGATGATGAAGTGCTCAATCATGGAAAAGTGGTTCGTTATGAAGTAGACATAGTCAATAACGAAGGTAGACGCATGGTGCTGGAAACTGTTAAATCCCCAATCAAGGAGAAAGGCGTAATTACCGGATTAGTAGGCTTGAGTAGAGACATCACAGCAAAGAAGGTCTTTAATGAGGAATTACATAAAAACCAACAGATTTTAGATCGAGCAGAACAGATCACCCGATCAGCCAGTTTTGAATATGATCCGGACACTGACATGATCACCGCTTCTAGTAACTTCAAAAAACTCATGAATCTTGGCCAGGGTCCACAAAAGTTTTCACTTAAGCGGTTTACGCAATTGATCTATGAGGCCGATTTACCCTTATTTGTTCAGGAACTGGACGAGGCCCTTCACACAAAGTCTCAGTTCGAAATGGAAATCCGCTATGGCAAAGCCAACGATTTGCGCTACGGGAAAATTCTAATATTTCCTGATTTATCACTGGAAAAAACGCTTTTCTACGGTACGGTGGTCGACACCACAATAGAGCGAAAAAGTTACCTTGGAATGGATCAGGTTCAGGAGCGTGAAAGAAAAGTCATTTCCAGAGAGCTTCATGACAATATAGGTCAGAAGTTAACCGCTGCAAAAATGTTCCTAAATCACCTATCGAATAATGGTGACACTCACGAATTAATTCATAAACTGAGCGCTCTAATTGAAGATTCAATAACTGATATCAGAGGGATGTCACGTGAGTTATCTATCAAATTGGTAGAAGAAAATGGCTTGCAAGATGCCCTGATTCAGCTTGTCAACTTTATCCCAGACACGCTCAGGGTTGAGCTTGATTTAGATTTTGACGATGAAGTAATCAGTAGACACGTAGCTGGAAACCTGTACCGCATTGTCCAGGAAGCGCTCAACAATACGTTGAAGTATGCCAAAGCAAAGAATTTTTACATCCACTTACAACAGTACGAGCAATATTTAGAACTTAAGCTATCGGATGATGGTAAAGGATTTGATTTAGAGAAAAAGCTAGGGTATGGAAATGGCTTAAAAAACATTGAACAGCGAGTGAAAACATGCAATGGCGTGATAAAAATAGATACTGGTAAGCATTTAGGGACAACCATCACCGTCAAATTACCACCCAACTAATAATAAATTAACATGAAAAAGATACTACTTGTAGACGATCATAAAGTCATACGTGACGCATTTCGCTACTACTTTACAGAAGATAGTGGCTATGAAATCCATGATGAAGCAATTAATGGGAAAGAAGCCTTAAACCTGCTGGAATCCAACACATATGATATCATTATTACAGACATCAACATGCCTGTAATGGATGGTGTAGAATTGGTTACTCAAATCAGAGAAAAAGACAAAGAACAGAAGATATTGGCCCTGTCCATGTCCAATGAAATCAGGATCATCAAAAAGATGCTAGCGCTGAATATCAATGGGTATATTTTAAAGGAGGCTGGTAAGGATGAAGTAGTGCATGCATTGGAAAACATTCTCTCTGGAGAAAACTATTTCTCTCCGGATGTAAGCCGTACCGTTCTGGAAAGCATGACCAGTGCCAACCTCAAACCAAAGAAAAGATTGACGGTAGAGGTGGACCTATCCAATCGTGAAAAAGAAATTCTAAAGCTGATTATGGAGGAAAAATCCAACCAGGATATAGCTGACGAATTGTTTATAAGCGTAAGGACGGTAGAAGGCCACAAAAACAACATGTTGATAAAGACTGGATGCAAAAACCTGGTGGGGCTAACGAAATATGCCGTTGAGAAAAACCTGGTTCCTCTTCCCTAATCAGGGTTTAACTTAGGGTTTAAATTAAAGATCAATTCTAACTACACTTTAGAACTAATCATCGTTACTTTTATAGTGGTATCCTAGAAGAGTCTTTGCGGAAGTACTGTTGTTTTGAAAATCATCCAGTTTCACGTAGGTTTAAATTGCCTAAAGGGACTATTTTTTGTCACCGCCAATTTAGGGGTAAGGACTTTCCGACGCTGCGGTAGTTTTCCGGGTTTTGGTAAAGGATTTTTTATTACCTGGTTAAATAGACTTTTTATTGAACTATGAAATTTAATCGGATACTACTATTATATTTAAACTGGTTATCTCATTTGAACACACACGCCTGAATAATGAATATCTTACTAGTGGACGACCACAAAATGGTTCGGGATGCTTTTAGTTTTTATTTTGAAGAGCAACCTGAATACACCATTGCAGATCATGCCGTCAATGGTCAGGATGCGCTGGATTTCTTGCATAGCAACACCTACGACCTGTTAATCACAGATATTAACATGCCAGTCATGAATGGTCTGGAGTTGGTAGAAAGAGTTCATGAAGAAAAAATAGCAATCAAAATACTCGTGGTATCCATGCTGGACGACATGAAGAATATCAAAAAAATGCTCAACACTGGCATTGATGGATACATTCTGAAAGATTCTGGAAAGAGTGAGCTATTCCGAGCTCTGGAAGCCATAAAAAAAGGTCAACAGTACTTTGCCCCTGAAGTCACTAAAAGAGTGATGGAAAGCATGTCGGGAAGTGCCTTAACTCCAAAAAATAGACTGACTGTTGAAATCGAACTCAGCGAACGAGAAAAAGAAGTCCTTAAACTGATCATGGATGAAAAAACGAATCAGGAAATAGCTGACGAACTATTCATTAGCATCCGTACAGTAGAAGGTCATAAGCGGAGCATGCTCGGTAAAACGGGCTGTAAAAACGTTGTAGGATTGACGATGTATGCTATAGAGCATAATTTGATTGAAGCTTAAGGTTTCTAGGTAATCCATTCGTTAATTAAAACTGGATAGTATGACAAGTACCCACGCCTGGAGTACTTTCTATTTCGATCGTCCCGTCGATCTTGGGCATTCGTAATAGTAAGTTTTTGAAACCGCCACTGGCTAAAACTGCCTCTTTATCGAACCCATTCCCATCGTCCATGATAACAATCTGAAGCCTTCCGGCTTGAAGTTGCATAAAACGCATCTCAATCGTTGTGGCATCTGCATGTTTCAAACTATTGGTTAAGAGTTCAGAAATGATGGATACCAGCTCCACACTCTTCTCGAATGAAGGATCCTTCTCGAACTGGTAGATAAACGAAATATTGATATCTGTAAAGAGATCAAAGTTTTTAACCATTTTGTCGATGGTCTTTCTGAACCCTTGTGTTAGCAGATTCTGGGCGGCATTACCATCAATCAGATTTCTTATCTGAATAAACGCCACATCCAGACCTCTTTTTATGTGCGAAAACTCTTTCTTGAGGTCTAAATCTCCCGGATCACTCAGCAGTAGGCGCTCCACATTCATTTTCAGGCTTACTATGGTTTGTTGCGCATTGTCGTGAATGTCCATGCGCATTCGCTTAACCTCTGAGTCCTTGACCGATTTGATTAGTTCATTTTTGTGTCCAAGTCTATATTCCACACTGTCCAGTAGCTCCTTTTGATCAAATGGTTTTAACAAATAGTCATCCGCACCCATTCTCAATCCCGATCGTATTTCGATTGACTCTGATTTGGCACTCAGAATAATAAACGGTGTAAATCGGCTCTTGCTATAAGAGCGTACAGCTTCCAACAACTCAAAACCATCCATCTTCGGCATCATCAAATCAGAGATGATCAAATCGGGACTGTGTTTAATGACTTTAAAAAAGCCCGACTCTCCGTCATTAGCTGTCACGACATTGTACCCCACCAATTCCAGAATGTCTTGAATGGTTTCCCGGATATTCGTCTCATCTTCTACCACCAAAATGGTTGATTTTAGCTCTTTCATCGTTGTTTCGGTATTTTGACTGTAAACGTAGACCCTCGGTTCACCTCACTTTTTAAGGACAGTTTACAATTATTCAATTTCAGGAACTCTGTACATATTGACAAACCCAGACCAGTACCTTGGATATCCTGCACTTTCTCTGAGCGATAAAAATCCTTGAAGATTCGCTCCTGTTCATCTTTTGGTATGCCCAAACCAAAATCTTCCACATGTAGGGCTACACATTCGCCAAGGGTAAAATCGAGTATTATTCGAGGGTTGGCCTCCCCTTTAGAGTATTTAAAAGCATTAGTCACCAGGTTAAGTATTGACTGATGTACCAGTCGCATGTCCAGCATCACAGGCACCAGATCTCCTTTCATTTCAATCCCCAAAGTGCGTCCATCCTGCTGACCAAGATCTACATCCGATTTTATATTTTCTACCAGCTGCAGCAAATTAACCTCTTCAATACGAACATTCAACCCTCCTGATTGCAACTTACCTAAGAGCAGAATATCTTCCATCAAACTGACCATACGGTCTACTTCTTTGGTCAGTCGCTTGCGTACTTTATTGAGTAGCGGATCTTCGTATGGGGCCATTTCGAGGAGCTGCATGTTGGACTTAATCACGGTAAGAGGTGTACGAAACTGATGTGATGCCATGGACACAAAGTTGGTCCTCATTCTTGATAGTTCACGTTCCATCTGCATGGATTTAAGAAGACTTAACTCTGCCTCCTTCTGCCTGGTGATTTTCTCAATCACTACACTCACTCGCTCCTCCTGATCGTATCCTTTAAAAGCATGAATATTAGCTCGATACCAATCCTCCTGCCCATTCAACTCGCGTGAGTATTCATGAAACGTATATTGGCCCAACTCAAAAACTTCTCGAACGTAATTCCTTAGAGCTGTACCATTTGCATCATCCCACACGCTATCGATCGATTTGCCAATAAAGTGATCTACTGGCATGTGCAAGCTTTCTTCATTTTTAACAATCACCCGTTCAAACTGCAACCGTTTATCCACAATAAAAACAATGTCGTCACTGGCCTTAATCATGGCATTAAGGTCTGTATTGGTTCGAAGCAGACGCTCTTCATATTCTTTACGCTCACTAATGTCACGAACGGATAGTTGCACTTTAAGGGGTGTTTCTTCAATTAACACACCGATGGAGGCCTCTACCCAGACGTAAGTTCCATCTCGCCTAAACAGCCTAAAACTAAGCTTAGTAGACTCCTGACCGAACATTAGCTTGGGCAAAACATTTTTTGTAAAATAGATGCGATCGTCCTTGTGCATCAGCTGTGTAGCCACCATCCCTTGCAGATCATATTTAGAATACCCGGATAACTTCTGAGCATAATCAGAAGCAAAGGAAATAATCATATCCTTGTCCCTTGATTCAAGTAATAATATGGCATCCTTACTATTCTCTGACATAAGACGATACTTTCGCTCACTCTCCTTTAGCGCTTGCTCTGTCACCCTGAAATTGGTCATGTCTCGGGTGGTGCCAAATATCTTAACTGGCTTATTGTCTTTAAGTAGTACCTGCGCACTGTTACTGATGTATTTTTTTTGTCCATGCTTATTGACGATGCGATATTCCAGATTATCCCATGACGTGGGCATCTGTTCAAGAAAGTCCTTGAGATTAGGAATCAGGTTCCTATCAACCGGATGAAGTTTTTTCAAAAAATCCCCTAATCCAGATGGGTTTGCTTCAAAATCATGCATCTCCAGCCATTCCTTAGAGAAACTACTCAACTGAGGATGTACGATATCAAACTCAAACCAACCGGTCTGGCTAATTCGTTGTGCTCTTTGGAGTCGTTCCTCTAAAGACTTAAATTCCGAAATATCCTGTACAGTGCCTGATACCTTAGCCAAATGTCCATCTACAGGATCGTGGATGTAGCTTCCGGTATTCCGTATATATCGAATATCTCCAGATTCTAATATGATCCTGTAATCAAAACTATACCCGTCATTGTATGACCTGTATTCATTGATAATCTTATCCAGCTTATGTACATCTTCTGGATGTATTTTATTCTTCAGTGCTTGTTCAGAGAATTCGGGCAATTCATGTATGTCCAAGAACTGCTGTGAGATCTTTTGTTTACCGGAAATAATGTCTGACTCGTACCAACCCAGCCTCGCTAACTCATGAGCCTGTATAAGCTGTATTTCTTTCTGTTTGGACTCTGTGATATCTCTGACAATGGCCAACACTTTTAACGGCTGATTATCCAGTGGAGAGCGGATTACTTCTCCAGAACTCTCAAAATAACGGGTAGATCCATCCTCCCTGAGCACGCGGTAAACAAAGGGCTCCCAACTTTCAAAGTATTTGTAAAGCCTATTACGCGACGTAATGATCATTTCATGGTCTCCTGGATGTATGCGAACAAGTAGCTCATTCAGAGTAGGCATATGTCCTTTCAAATCACACTCATGCATTTCTAAATAGGCATCAGACGCAATGGATTTTCCCTGTTCGATAAGATTGATTTCATACCAGCCAATCCCCCCATTTTGTTGTACGCGATACAGCTTATCCTCTGCCTCTCTATGACTGGTTACGTCTTCAAAACTCCCCATTAACTTGAGTAGCTTGCTCCCCTCCCAAATACTAGTTCCACGGCTTAAGCCCCAGACAGTACACCCATTAATTAAATGACGAATGATAAAGTAAAAATTTGGATCGTCAGGCGTAAGCGAATTCACTACCTCATTAAAAACCTCCAGATCATCAGGGTAGGCGGTTTCGAAAAAAACTTCAAAATTAAGATGCTTGCTTTTAGGAACATCTAATAATCGGTAAATCTCATTTGACCACAGTACATGGTCATATCCTGGATAATATTCCCAATATCCAATTCCTTCAAAGAACCTCGCCAATGAATCACTTTTAAGCGTCTCAGAAGTGAAGTTGGAGGAGATGTCCCCGACCTGGTCAAGTAGATTTTGAGACTGTTGAAAAAAAATTAAAAAGCCAATCTCATTATGAAACGATTCTTTTTGTACGATAGCAGTTACGTACTTCTGTTGCCCGGAAGGTAAAAGCAATCTATAGCGGTTTACACGTTGGTATTCCTGACCCGACATAAGGAGACCGAGTTCCAGTTCGATCTTCGCTCGATCTTCTGGATGGATCATTTTAAAAAACTGATCTTTATTAGGTTCAATAGCTTCCTGATCGAGTTCAAGTAACTCAAAAAGGTTCTCTGTCCAAAAGTTAATGTCTAGTGCGGGTACACTAAATACAAATGTGCGTAACACACTTTCTGTGAGCAGTAAATGGTCAACTTCTTTAACTTTTTCCATTCAAAATCAAATTTCACAAAGCTCCTCTCGATTCACTAATGCATCAGATATTCGCATAAAACACTACACTTCCGCCAAAACTTTAGAAGGCGACAAGCCATACAATGCCTTAAACGATTCAGAAAAATGAGCAAGATTCTTGAAACCACTTCGAATAGACGATTCGGTCACATTACACATGCCTGCCTGTAAGAGCTGTCTCTT
>JAMWZA010000008.1:17359-69409 GCA_024305105.1 Marinoscillum sp. | reverse complement strand
CTCCACATTGTATCAGGGATGGTTGGTAAAAGGGTACTTTATCAGTTTTGTGATTTTTACAGCCATTATCAGTTTCAATATTTTTGTGGCGGTATTGACTTCTCAGGTACATGAAAAGATGATTGCTGAGACCATTAGACTAAAGGAAGGAAAAAAGCGCAAGAAAAAGGTGCTTGCTGAAGGAGGAAATCAATACAGTCAGGATCAAATGAATTTGGTTTTATCGGAACTAAAAGCACTTAGAAGAGAGGTGTCGGAGTTAAGATCCAATGATAAAGGATAAACAGAAAAAACCCTGACATTCATCGTCAGGGTTTAGAAGACAAACACCTAAGTCATTCGTTTAGAATCCGCCATCACTTTTGGAGGTTCTTAGCTGCTTGGCCATTGCGGCACCAATCAAGCTCTCCAGAGGAGTGCTTCCACCATCATCACCACCGATTATCATCGTTTCTGGGAATTTGATTTTCGCAATTTCAGCGGCCACTTTCACATCCCTGTCAAGCTCCATTTTAAGCTTTACTTCAGGTGTGATACCAGCGGTCACTTTTTTAGCGATTTCATAGGCATCTGCGTCTGCTTGTACTTTTTTTCGTTGAGCGTTTAGTCGTTCCGTTTCTAGCGCTATTGCGGCCAGCTTCTTGTTGGTTTCCTCTTGTTTCAGCTTGGTTTCAATAGCAATCAGGGCTTTAACCTGCTCCTTTTCCTGAGCAACTCGCTCTGCAGCCTTGTCGCGCTCACCCTCCGCAATAATTCGCTGTTGGGCATCCTTAGCGGTCTCTACCTTTTGCTGCTCCAACTGCCTTTTAGCAGATTCATCACGTTGCGCTTCCAGTCGTTGCTTAAAGGTAGCTTCCAGCTCTACATTATCGACGATCACCTGCGACACGATAATCTTGTTTTCACTTAGTTCGTGTTGGATGCGCTTAGGTTTACCATTTTCAAGAATTTTCTTCACATCATAGGATGTTTTTATTTCCTTGATCGTGCGCCCCTTATCGATGGTAATTGGCGCATAAACGGTATCTCGCTTTTCGAGTTTCTCGACTGCATACGCGCCTCCTTTAAGTTGCTCTTCAAACGCTTGTCTGAAGCTTTGTGCTTCACCAGAGATGTAATCCTGAGCAGCAAACATGTAAGCGGTGTTGATTAACTGTTCTTTTACAGTAGGCACGATGGTGTTATTCACCAGATTGCTCATCGTTCTGAATTTGACTGCCAGATTGATGAAGCTTTCTTCATCTCGCGGCAACTCAAACCTCGTGGAAACATATCCAGCAGCAGTCACCTGATCAATAAACCGTAAAGGTACTGGTTTCATGACACCACTAACTTCTGATTCGTCGATCTCGATGCCTTGTCCGACCACTTTCACGTCGATAAACTTTTCCCATTTATCAATTTTCGCAAAGCCGCGCCACTTGATTCCTTGTTCCATGACAGCACTCATTTGCCCAGTAGGGTATACAAGTAAGTAGTTGAACCCTCTGTCAGCAAAAAAGAACAAGGAGTTCATCAGCATGAGCAACACGCCGAGCGTCATGAGTACAAACCCCTGTGCACTTTTAAATTTTTTCATCCAGGCAAGTGCGGGTATAGAGATGTCAATCCTGGAGATGATAAAAACGGTGATTCCGGCCAGTATGGCAATTATTCCAAAAAATGTAAGCATAGTTATGGCATTTAAAAGGTTAAACAAGTAGACCTTGATCGTGGCTTCTTTCTTCGTAATAGGGGGATCTCAAAAGCTGAGTAGCTTAAAGAAGTGTAGATTGTATCTGCATATACGGTTATACGAGTTTGCTTAATATAATGTTGCAATATATACTGAAAATATTGAAATATTCCGTACAATAATTGGTGTTGAGGTATTTGCGTAAGCGAATGTTGTAAGGTTAAGTAGGTTACTTTGGAGTGTTCAAAACAGTTTAAGGTTTAGATACAACTAGACATCAAAAAATGAGTTATTTGATGTTTACTAATAAATAGACACCTAATTTTCATTACACAATTTTCAAGCACTGTTGTGGTTATTAAGGTGTCAAACAAACCTTACCACCATGATCCACCCAAACGCTCATCACAAAGTGAGCTTAGGGGTAACCTTTTTATTGCTATTGCATTTGCAGTCTTATGCTCAGCTAAAGGGATTGCCTTATCGCGAAAGTGTATTTCAGCTTTCATTTTTTCCAGGGGTAAGTACCAATGGCTTGTCTTCTGCCATGTACTTCAACAAGTTTTCAATCAACCTGACCAGTGGGCTTTCTGCTGGGAATCACTGGTTTGAAATAGGGACTATCTCCAATACCCATACGCGTTCTAGTGAAGGTATTCAGCTAGCCGGACTGGCCAATGTCGTAGGAAGTAACAGTTATGTCAACCTAACTCGCGGAGAAGAACAACAATATTATCGGGATGGTGATCGCTCTGATTTGAAAGGAATTCAGTTGTCAGGTATGCTGAATTTCGTGCGTCATAATGTGCAAGGGTTTCAACTGACTGGTGGAATGAATGTCAACAATGGAAATGCACAGGTCATTCAGTTGGCAGGTTTTGCCAATTACGTTGGGCAGAGCTTTGGGGGCACGCAGATTGCCGGGTTTGCCAATAATGTCAACTATGGCGCTAGAGGGTTGCAGGTGGCTGTCGGATTTAATCGAGCCAAGTGGGAGATGGATGGTCTTCAGTTTTCAGCTGTAAACATTGCTGGAATGTTGTCTGGGGTAAACTTGGTGCAGCATACATCCAGGCGAGGTGTGCAGGTCGGGTTGGTTAATCTTAGTAAGTCGAATGACGGATTTCAATTGGGCCTATTCAACAAAACCAAAGGCTTTCGTGGTGTCCAGGTTGGATTGATAAATGTGTACAAAACCAGTCCTTATCAGGGGAATCAAGGCAATGGAAAATATGGTGTGCCCATTGGGTTAATCAATATTGGGTCTACAGGCAATCATATTCGGTTGTACAACAACAATCTCTTCTGGACGAATTTAGAGATCACTACGGGTAATTGCCGCAATTGCACGTGGACAGAATCAACCATGCCCCTTTCGGACAAGTTTCAAAAGATGAATCAGAACGCATTGATTTTTGGATACAACCATTGGGACTATGTTTCACCCTACAAGTGGACGGTGGGTTATGGATTTGAACAGGTGTTGTATAACAAATCATCCATGTCTGCAGGAGATCCACACAACAAGCGCTTTTTTATTAGCTATGGAGCTAGAGTACAGCATTTGAATCAGGCCAACCGATTTGAAAAGCGCCTAAATCTTTTAAGCATTCTGCATTCTGAAATTGGCTTTAAAATCACTCGTGGCATGTATGTGTTTGGTGGGTTGAATGTTAATTGTGAATGGATGAAAGCATTGGCTGAGCCTACTGGTTTGGAGATGATGCTTGCCAGTGGCTCGTTGGGAAACAGGCAATATCGACTGTGGGCTTCTTACACAGTAGGGTTGCAGATGTGATGTAAGCTGATTCGTATTTGCTGTGGATGTTACTATACTTGCATCTAACCTTTTAAGCCATGATGATTAGATTTACTATTGTAACGGTATTTGCATTGATTGCTTCTCAACTTTCTGCTCAATTCACAGAAAAACTTGAAAAGGAAATTGCTGAATTACGTTCTAAGATGGATCTCGATGGAATTTCACGGGACAATTATTTCACCGCTCTAGACCAGATGTCCGGTAACGTTTCGTCTGGTGAGGTAGACGAAACCATGACAGGGCCGTGGTGGAGATACTCACATACGGTATATCCTGATGGACGCGAGGTTCGTCTGAGTAATACAAAAGGTATATTAAAGTTCCCAGATGAATCGGGAGCATACTACATCAACCGCAATGAAAAAGATACGGTATGGTGTGATTGGGTATATGAGGAAGGTCGGCTAGACCTAAAGAGGTATCAGAACAAATCGAAAGAAGGATCTGCGTTATTAGAGCCATATCGTATTCATTCGTTAACTGAAAAGCGATTGGTCTTGATATCGCTGGTGCGTAGTAAAAAGTTTCCAAAAAAATACCGAGCTGTTTTCCATGTCTACTTTAGACGGTAGTTTTTATTGATGCTGTGAGCAAAGGGGATTCCAAAATACCTTTGTTTTATTTCGTGGAAGTACTCTATGGTGTTTAATTCGATGGCTTTCTACTGTAGTTGGAGCGTAGGTTGGGTTTTCAGTCTACTTGATCGTAATGCTTAATACTTTTGATAAAGTCCGAGAGACGTCTCCATTTGATTTTATTATCCTTGAAGAATTTCTCCATTTCTGGTTTATGAGAAACAAAAAAGTTTTCTGATACAACATCCTTGTCAATAATTAATTGGTCATAATCTTGATTCTTCTTCAATTTATTAATGATGATGAGGTCATTGACATCATTTTTGCACATTAAAAGAACATCTCTATTCCTTACTTCGCTTCCCCATTTGAAAATGGTAACCAAGCCTGGAATTGGATAGACCCTGAAATATTTCTCTAAACTTTTTATATCATTCCTAAAGAGCTTAAAAGAGTCAGATTCATATAAAACTTCAAAGAGGATCCTAGGGCTTGTTCTAAGTTCATCCTGATTGAAGTTAAGACATCTGTACTTAGTCGTATCTTTTGAAGTCCATAAAATGAGCTTATCAATCGCTTCAGTAGGAAATGTGTTTTGGCCAACTTCTTTATTATGTCTGACTACTTCATATGTACCGAAGCTTTGTAGAGAAAACTCTCCTTTTATGTTCGTGCCGTCCTTTAGTGTTAAAGACCCATTTTCCCACTCTTGACAGTATACATTAACTAGGCTAAAAGTAAGGAGAGATAGAAAGATGATCCTTTTAAATGTCATTTAGTAAAGTTAATCACATAGAACTGGACCCATTATTCAATAGCCGCTATTTCAAAAACTTTCTCCGATGATATAAGGATCAACCTGAAATTAACACGAATTAGATCGTGTGAGGCTACCAAACCATATTTCTACTTCCAATCAAATGTTGATTTTTCTGATCTTTTAAGATTACATTTTCCAAACACCATTCTTCACTTCGTTAATCCCACCAAATCCGAACAATAGCAGGGTAGTTTTGCTTATTTTTGTGGTTACCCGAAAACAACAAAAACCCCAAACAAAAAACGATCACGTATGTCTCAACCCATTGCCCCATACAAGCCGAAACATCACATTCGCATTGTTACTGCAGCATCGCTATTTGATGGACACGATGCAGCCATCAATATCATGCGTCGGATCATCCAGTCTACAGGCTGTGAGGTAATTCACTTAGGTCACAACCGATCCGTACAGGAGATTGTGGACTGTGCCGTACAGGAAGACGCGCAGGCAATAGCGATCACTTCGTATCAGGGAGGTCATGTAGAGTACTTTAAGTATATGTATGATTTGCTGAAAGAGCGCGGAGCAGAGCAGATTCGAATTTATGGAGGAGGTGGAGGTACCATTCTACCGGAAGAGATTACTGAGCTGCATGAATACGGAATTACCCGAATCTACAGTCCGGATGATGGACGTGAAATGGGCCTTCAGGGTATGATCAATGACCTGGTAGCAGGAGCTGATTTTGCGGTGGGTGAAAACCTTAATGGTCAGATGAAGCAGTTGGATAAGCAGGAGGCTGGTGATATAGCGCGAGTCATTTCAGCAGCCGAAAACTATCCTGAAGAGAACAAAGGAATGCTGGACGAAATCCGCAAAACCAATGAAGCGAAAAAAGTAGCTCCGGTTTTGGGAATCACCGGTACAGGTGGCGCAGGGAAGTCTTCCTTAGTAGATGAGTTGGTAAGACGTTTTTTACTCGACTTCAAGGACAAGAAAATTGCCGTAATATCCGTAGATCCATCCAAACGAAAAACAGGTGGTGCATTGTTGGGTGACCGAATTCGGATGAATTCTATTTTTTCTGATCGGGTTTACATGCGTTCGCTGGCTACACGACAGTCCAATCTGGCCCTCTCACGATATGTGAAGGATGCCGTAGATATCACCAAAGCTGCCGGATTTGATCTGATCATTCTGGAGACTTCCGGTATTGGGCAATCCGACACAGAGATCACCGATCATTCTGATCTGTCACTTTATGTAATGACGCCAGAGTATGGAGCGGCTACTCAGTTGGAAAAGATCGATATGCTGGATTTTGCGGATATCATCGCACTCAACAAGTTTGATAAACGAGGTGCACTCGATGCGCTACGTGATGTGAAAAAGCAATACAAACGAAATCATCAGCTTTGGGAAACCAACGATGACGAGCTGCCAGTTTATGGCACCATTGCCAGTCAGTTCAATGATCCGGGAATGAACCAGCTCTATAAGTCCATCATGGATCTGATTGTGGAAAACACCAAGGCAGACCTGAAGTCTAACTTCCAGTCGACGAAGGAGATGTCAGAGAAGATTTACATCATTCCGCCTAAGCGAACCCGATACCTATCTGAGATCTCTGAAACCATTCGCGATTACAACGAAACGGTAGAGAAGCAAAAAGAAGTGGCACAAAAACTCTATGGGCTGGATAAATCCCTGGAAGTAATGAAAGCCATGGATAAGACAGAAGCGATCAAGGCCATAGAAGAAGCTAAGGAACAACTCGCGCTTGATTTGGATCCACACAATAAGAAACTTCTGGAGGACTGGGATGGAAAGAAAGCCAACTATGAAGGAGATGCCTTTACCTATGAAGTTCGGGGAAAGAAAATAGAAGTAGAGACGAAGACAGAAACCCTGTCCGGCACCATGGTGCCTCGTGTCAGCTTACCTAAGTATGAAGCCTGGGGAGATGTACTGAAATGGAGTCTTCAGGAAAACGTACCGGGAGAGTTTCCATACACGGCTGGGGTATTTCCATTCAAAAGAAAGGGCGAAGACCCTACCCGGATGTTCGCCGGAGAAGGTGGGCCTGAAAGAACCAACAAGCGCTTTCACTACGTGTCTCATGGATTGCCAGCTGCCAGGCTTTCCACTGCCTTCGATTCGGTGACGTTGTATGGAGAGGATCCGGATCACCGACCAGATATTTATGGCAAGATCGGAAACTCTGGTGTGAGCATTTGTTGTCTCGATGATGCCAAGAAGCTGTACTCTGGGTTCAATCTCAGTGATCCTACAACATCGGTCTCCATGACCATTAATGGGCCTGCAGCGACCATTGCCGCATTTTTCATGAATGCTGCTATTGACCAGCAATGTGAGCTCTACATCAAAGAAAACGGATTGGAGAAAGAGGTTGAGGCGAAGATTAAAAAGATTTATGAGGACCTGGGCAGTGAACGTCCTTCCTACAAAGGGGATCTGCCACCTGGTCACAGTGGCCTTGGATTGATGTTGCTGGGTGTGACGGGAGATGATGTCCTGCCAGCAGATGTGTATAAAGAGATCAAAGAACGAACGCTATCATCTGTTCGTGGTACGGTGCAGGCGGACATCTTGAAAGAGGATCAAGCACAGAATACGTGTATTTTCTCGACGGAATTCTCCCTAAGATTGATGGGGGACGTGCAACAGTACTTTATTGATAACATGGTTCGGAACTTTTATTCCGTTTCCATTTCAGGTTACCACATTGCTGAGGCTGGGGCCAACCCGATTACGCAGCTGGCATTTACACTAGCTAATGGCTTCACGTTTGTGGAATATTACCTCTCCAGAGGAATGGATATCAACAAGTTTGCACCGAACCTGTCATTCTTCTTTTCGAATGGAGTGGATGCTGAGTATGCTGTCATTGGGCGTGTGGCAAGACGAATCTGGGCCAAAGCCATGAAGGTGAAATATGGTGCGGATGAGCGTTCTCAAAAGCTGAAATATCACATTCAGACTTCTGGTCGGTCACTGCATGCCCAGGAGATTGACTTCAATGACATTCGTACCACTTTGCAGGCACTTTATGCCATTTATGATAACTGTAATTCCCTACATACCAATGCGTATGATGAGGCTATTACCACACCTACAGAACATTCGGTAAGAAGAGCGATGGCCATACAGTTGATTATCAACAAGGAGCTTGGTTTGTCTAAAAATGAAAACCCAATGCAGGGATCGTTCATTACAGAAGAGCTGACTGATTTAGTCGAGGAAGCCGTGATGCTGGAGTTTGATAGAATCACCGAGCGTGGAGGTGTGCTTGGCGCAATGGAGAGCATGTACCAACGCGGTAAAATTCAGGAAGAGAGCCTGTACTATGAAACCAAGAAACACAATGGTGAATTGCCGATAATTGGTGTAAACACCTTCTTGTCTTCTAAAGGATCGCCAACGGTTATTCCAGACGAGGTGATCAGAGCGACTACTGATGAAAAGGAGGCGCAGATTACTAACCTCAATGCTTTGCACAAGCGAAATGAAGTACATAATGAAAAGATGCTGAAGCAACTTCAGGAAGTGGCACTCAATAATGGTAATACGTTTGCACAATTGATGGAAACAACCAAGTATTGCTCATTAGGTCAGATTACCAATGCCATGTTTGAAGTAGGAGGTCAGTATCGTAGAAATATGTAATGAATTGCTAAAGTCCTTTCGAATATCGTGAGGACTTTATCTTTATAATAGATTGAAAATCAGTAAGTTAAATTTGTTTTGCATTTTTGGCATTATAATTGGCTAATCACTACCTGTAAACCAAATGTGTAGAGCCATGAAAAGAGCAATTTTACTTTCGATCGTTTTTGCCATTCTATTCTTACCTAAAAGTAATGCGCAGCAATTCCATTTTGTGACTTCATTCGGAGCAACTCAAAGCTGGGCAATGCCAGTCCAGGTAGTTCATGCCATTGAGCACGACTACTGGGGCTACGATATCGTTCATACGAGAAGAATCGTACAGCGTGGTAAGCTCTTTTTTGATGTGGTGCTGCAAAGAGGTGATGTGTTTGTCAATGTAAGCATTGGTCGATACGGTAGAATCTACAATCAGGTAGTGACCTATGATTACCCGTTTAGCAATCATATTTGCAATAGTTTCTGTGGGTATCATTCCAATTTTTACAGAAGGAACGTAGTGGTTTGTAACAGTCACCATCATCATGGTCATAATCATGTGACCTATGTGCGGAGAAACTACAACCATCATCCTGGCAATGGACATGCCTATGGACATTATAAGAAAAGTGGAAATGAGCATTATAATCAATCGAATAACCGAAAGGACTATCGTGATACCAATTCGTATAAGTCACGAGAAAATTCGCGAGAATATCAAAGTAGGTCTTCAAATAGGTATACAGTGAGTATTGATCAGGATGCATACAAAAATAGAGCTCAGAGTTCTAGAGAATCAAGAAGTAGTGTCGGAACAAGTAGCAGTTCAAGATCTCGGAGTGATGTAGACACAAATAGGAGTTCTGGGTCAAGAAGCAGTGTTTCTACTGGAAACAGAGCAAAGACTTCTTCTGGCACTTCTAGCAGAAGCGGGCGTAGTACCAGCTCCCGTTCCAATTAAAGGTATTGTTTACAGGTGAGTGAGTTTTGATCTAAATGGGTTTCCGAAAGGAGACCCATTTTTTATGGTGTCCACTCAACACAAAACATTTGATCTACCTTCATGAATTGTTTACATTTCCATTCCAAAAATGTAGCAAGTATATATGAAGAAATTATGTATCGGGATACTGGTAAGTCTGGTGTCTCATTTTTTGTTAGCCCAATCTAACGGATACACCCAGCTAAAATTGACGGATTTATCTGATTTCCAATCTCAGTCGGGCAACTGGCAGAATGTTGGGGAAGTAACCATTGACCCTTATGTCGATATTCATCAGGAGAATGTTGAATCTACTCAGAAAAGGAGAAAGAAGAATCAGCCTGCGTCACGTCAAGCCGTCATGGTAGAGTCAGGTAGCGGCATTCTGGTCAATTTACCTTCAGAAGATAAGAAAAGTAATTTACTGACCTCATGGGAGCATGGCGATATTGAGCTTGATCTGGAGGTTATGTTACCCAAAGGTTCTAACTCAGGACTGTACCTGCAGGGCAGGTATGAGATACAACTATTTGATAGCTATGGTGTCAGGAGCCCGAAGTATTCTGATATCGGCGGAATCTACCGTAACTGGGAATCAGCCCCAGACAAAAGCTACATGGGCAAAGCACCATTGACCAATGCAGCAAAGGCTCCGGGACTCTGGCAACGCCTGCAGGTTAGCTTTCGAGCTCCCCGGTTTGATGAGTCGGGTGACAAGATCGAAAACGCACGAATTGTAAAAGCCATATTGAATGGAGTAACCATTCATGATAATGTGGAAATCCCTTTACTTACTGGTGGTCCGGTGCAAAACAATGAAGTGGCCATGGGGCCTATCATGATTCAGGGAGACCATGGTGCTGTCGCTATTCGTAATTTCAAATACAAGCTGATGCATGATTTGGATACAGAGTTGTCAGACATTACATATGAAGTCTTTCACGGAACATTTGAGACTTTCTCGGAAGTACTTGCTGCAGATAATCCAGTGACTACTGGTCAGCAAAGTGAGCTTACCTGGGAGATTGCAAATCGTGAGAATGACTTTGCGATAAGGTATAAAGGGACACTCCAGATAACTGAAGATGCCGACTATATCTTTTCTGCTTCTGTAGGAGGTCAGGCACTACTCAAAGTGGCTGGTGAAGAAGTAGCTAGTGGCTGGAGAAACTTCAGCGGAACGAAAAACCTGCAAGCTGGCGAATATCCGATTGAGTTCATGTATTTCAAGACCAGGTCGTGGATGGACCCGTTCCTTGGTTTGACAATTTCCTCTCCTACAGGACATGAGAAGGCATTGAGTGCATTTAGTTCGCACCCTTCTAGTGTATCGGCTGTTGCACCCATTTTGATTCGTCCGCAAGGAAGCCAGCCGAGACTTCTTCGAGCTTTCTTGGATTTTGAAGGAGATCGGGACAGACGAATTACTCATTCAATTGGTGTTGGATCACCGACAGGGGTCAACTATGTTTATGACTTGCAGCAAGGAAATCTGGCTTGTGTTTGGAAGGGTGATTTTGTGAACGCTACACCTATGTGGAATGACCGTGGCGATGGTTCGTTCAGACCGCTTGGCATGATCCAGTACTTGTATCTGGGGCAATCAATAGCTGGAGAGATACGATCCAAAGGATACACCGTAGATTCAGAAACTGGATTCCCGACATTCAACTATGAAGTCAACGGCCAGCAGGTAAGCGATCAGGTATCTGAGTCGGACAGTAAGGTTATTAGAGAAGTGAGCCTAACTGGGGTTTCTGGCCGATTCGAGGTAACAGAGTCTTCGGCAATTGAGCGAATGGAGAACGGTCTGTATGCCGTAGGCGATAAGGAATATTACATTGAGTTGATGTCTGGCCAAAGCCCGGAAATCATTCAGGAGGACGGAGTAACCAAGTTGGTCCTTCCGATCGATTCCAACCCAATCAAATACGCTATCATCTGGTAAACGACATTCATTATGAAATTATTAAACTACATAGCTGCATTTAGTCTTTCACTCGTTTCTATGCTGGCGTTTGCCCAGCCAGTGGAAGAAGATTATTACCAAATGGTCACGATTCCGGCACCGGAAGGAGTACTTCTGGAGGTTGGTGGTTTGGCAACCTTGCCTGATGGAAGAGTAGCCATCTCTACCCGAAGAGGAGATGTTTGGATGGTAGAAAATCCGTACATGCGAGCAGGTGAGGTGCCCCGATTTACCTTGTTTGCGCAGGGTTTGCACGAATCACTGGGGTTGGCCCATTACCAAAACTCTTTGTTTACAGCGCAGCGAGGTGAGCTGACTCGGTTGGAGGATTCCAATGGAGATGGAATGGCTGACGTTTATGAAACGGTATTCTCATGGCCACTTTCTGGTCACTATCACGAGTATTCGTTCGGACCTAAGATTGACTCAGAAGGGAATATGTATGTAACCGCTAATGTTGCTTTTGGTAACGAAGAGTGGTGGCGAGGAGAGAGTCGCGTCAAGTGGCGTGGATGGACGATGAAAATTTCTCAGGATGGTGAAATGACGCCCTGGGCTACCGGAATGCGTTCTCCTTGTGGTATCGGGCTGATCGATGGAGAGCTATTTTATGATGATAACCAGGGAGATTGGATTGGCTCAGGAGCTATCTGGCATGTAAAAAAAGGAGCATTTACTGGACATCCAGCAGGTCTGAAATGGTCGGATGAGCCAAACGCGCCTGTTGAAGTAAATCAAGAGACGTTTTACAGCACGTTTGATGAGCGACGAATTAAAGATGATGGACGCGCCATTAAGCCGGCTAATATTCAAAATGAGAAAGACCCGTTGACCATGGTAAAAGCTCGTGAGACATTTCCGGAAATTACCCTTCCAGCGGTGTGGTTGCCTCACGCGATTCTAGGTGTTTCCAATTCGGAGATTTTAAAAGACGAAACCAATGGCGGTTTTGGACCCTTTGCCGGACAGGTCTTTGTTGGAGATCAGGGACAAAGCAAGATCATGCGGGTGGCATTAGAAAAAGTAAATGGTGAATATCAGGGAGTAGCATTCGATTTTCGATCCAATTTCCAATCAGGAGTCCTTCGAATGGCGTTCGGAAAAGACGGGTCATTGTTTGTAGGCGAGACCAACAGAGGTTGGGGGTCGGCAGGACCTGCCAATTCGGGGTTTGAGCGATTGGTTTGGACCGGAAAAGTGCCAATGGAAATGAAAACGGTTAAAGCAAAACCTGATGGGTTTGAAATTGAGTTTACCAGACCAGTAGATATTGAATCTGCAAAGAATCCTGCCAGCTATGTTGGTCAAAGCTTTACCTACAAATACCATTCGGTTTATGGCAGTCCAACTATCCAGAACGAATCGTTAAAAATCAGAGGTGTGAAGGTGGCTGAAGATGGGATGAGTGTTCGGTTGGTGGTTGATAATTTGCGACCCTATTTTATACATGAGATTAACACACCAGGGGTGAAGTCCGCTGAAGGTGCTTTACCTGTACTGCATCCAAGGGCTTACTATACACTGAATAGCATTCCTGATGGCATCAAACTGAAAGATTCGGAGCTGTCCATGCGACCAAAGACACCTGTCAAAAAAGCAACTCCGATTAACAAGCCCAAACCAGTATCCACTGCAAGTAACTCGGTGCTAAGCGATGAAGAGGTGAAGCCTTTACTACAGAAAAACACCTGCAGTGCCTGTCATAAAATGAACATGAAAGTAGTAGGGCCTTCGTTTAAGGATATTGCCAAACGTCGATATTCTAATGAGCGAATTGTGGAGTTGATCTACTCTCCGGAACCGGAAAACTGGCCCAATTATGCCACGCCAATGGCACCAATGCCACAGGTACCAAAAGATGAAGCAATGAAAATCGCGGCATGGATTAATTCATTAAGAAGCGGAGACTGACGGCTTGGTGAGTTTCCACCTTTTGTGAGTCCACAACCAATATTCTGGAGCAGCAAGAATTTGCTGCTCCAATTTTTTGGTGTGCATTTCTGTTAGTTGACCTTCAGCAGTTGCTGAAGGGACATCCTCCAAAAGTTCAAAAGTGAGTTCGTAGTGTCCTCTTTTGGTTTTGATGGCACTGCCGTATACCACAGCATAGTCGTATTCTTTGGCATACTTCTCCGCACCGAAATGAACTGCTGTTTCTGTTTCTAAAAAATCAGTCCAGTAGACTTTTTGATGTTTTCTTGGGCATTGGTCGATAGCGAAGGTGGTGACTGTTAGTATATCTTTATACGCTTCAAAATAGGTGCGTGTCTTTTTCTTGGGAACCAGAATCAACCCGAACTTAGATCTTGATTCAGCGAATTTCTTTTCCATAAAGGAGTTGGTGATTGGAGTGTAGATACCCAATAATTTGTGATCAATCTGTGGGTCTGTTGCCACAGCGAAATACTCCCAGTTTTGGTAATGCCCGCCTACGAGAATAGCACTTTTATTTTGCTTCCTTAATTGATCAAACAGATCAGGGTTGGTTACTTTAAATCGAGATTCAGCCTCCTGTTGAGTGATGTTAAACAGTTTAATCGATTCTACCAAGAGGTCACAGAAGTGTCGATAAAAGGCATTTTGAATTGCATTTCTTTCCCGATTGGTTTTGTTTGGAAACGCTTTTTTAAGATTACAGGTAACAACATGACCTCTGTATGGGAAAATACGCATACCCACGACCAAGAGGTCAGATAACACATACAGAATGTTAAAAGGCAGAATAGCGAGTGGTTTGATCAGTAGGTAAAAAATGATTCGGCTCATGGGCGGCACAATCTAATAAAGATCATTATTTTGCTAGACGTTTTGAGTTCAATAAAATGAAAATAGTATGAGAAGCATTTTTTCGATTTTGATGTTTTTAAGTGGTACAATCCTTTGGGCGCAGCTGCCGGAAATTGATTGGGAAGAATTAGGCAAAACCCAGCCCTGGGCTGTGACGGAGTTGTACAAGGAAGTACCCGTAGTTAATCCGGGAGATGCGAACAGTGCTCCTTCGGATGCCATCGTTCTTTTTGATGGAAAAGATGTCAGTAGCTGGCAAAAAGCGCAGTTTGGGTCACCAGTCAATATGGAAGGTTTTGAGGCCATGATTCCACTGGTAGATCCTGATTATGAAGGAGAGGCAGCAGAATGGACTGTAAGGAATGGTGAGCTGGAGGTTAATCCAGGGACGGGTTCGATCGCCACAAAGCAGACTTTTGGTGATGTGCAGCTACACCTGGAATGGTTGGCTCCTGTTTTACCGGAAGATAAGACCGGGCAAGCCGGCGGTAATAGCGGCGTGATCTTCATGGGTATGTACGAAGTTCAGGTACTCAATTCCTATGAAAACCCTACCTATAACAATGGCCAGGCAGCTTCGATCTACAAACAGTTTATCCCATTGGCGAATGCCTCTAAAGCACCTGAAAACTGGCAGGAATACGACATCATTTTCATGGCGCCTAAATTCTCTGAGGCCGGAAATATGGTGAGTCCGGCAAAAGTTACCGTACTTCATAATGGTGTGTTGGTTCAAAATAACGTAGAGCTTCTAGGGCCAACTTGCTTCATCGGGACGCCTTACTACATAGCACATCCTGAAAAGCTACCGTTGGTGCTGCAGGATCATAGTGATAAAATGCGGTTTAGAAATATCTGGGTGAGAGAGCTTTAAAAGACATCATCGTTAGGAAACCTGATAGTGTTAACTGATTTGAAGCATAAAAAAAGCAATCCACTCAGGTGGATTGCTTTTGATGTTTTAAGGTGGTTATCTACTTAGGCCGTTACAACCATTTCTTTTCTGTAATGCTTTCTGATTTCCCAGATCTGATTGATGTCATCAATCAATTTTTTGAGTACATCAGGAGTGATCGACTGTTTCGGGTCATCACCGATTCCTTTTTTAGGATCACAGTGTGACTCGACAATCACACCATCTGCTCCATATGCCATAGCGGCCATAGCTGCGGAAGGAACGTACTTAGCTCTTCCTACAGAATGAGATGGATCCACGATTACCGGGGCCCATGTCTTTTCTTTAAGCAATGGAGTGATACATTCATCCGGGTAGTTTCTATACCCATCCATCGTTGGGGACGTACCTCTCGGACAAAGCATAATGTCTGGATTACCTCCAGCTGCGATGTATTCACTAGCTGCAATGAACTCGTTGATTGGTCCCATACCCATTGATCGTTTGAGTAGTACCGCGATTTGCTTGTCTGCTGTTTGCTGACCAACTTGTTTTAGAAGAGAATAGTTTAACGCGTTTCTGGCACCAATTTGAAGAATATCAACTCCCGCTTCCACAGCGAGTTTTAGCTGGTGCTCATCCATTACTTCCGTATCTACTGGAAGGCCTGTTTGAGCTTTGGCATCCATCAAGATTTGAATGGAACTGTCATCTCCCTGGAACGAGTAAGGCATTGTTCTTGGTTTCCAAACACCACCTCTTATGGCTTTGGCTCCAGCTTCTTTCACTGCATGTGCGGACTCCAAAAACATGTTTGGATTTTTCGGGTCGATTGTACAGTGTCCGGCTATAATAAATGGCGATTCACCAACGATGTGATCACCAATTTTGATTTTATGGTGAGCCAACTCTGAGTGTGCGTCCATCAATTTAAATGGCGAGTCAACTGCATCAAATCTATCGACATAGTCAAAACCGAGAATCCGGTTGACCATAATGGTTTCTCGCTCCTCACCGAGTACGGCATAGATCGTTCTATGATGTCCTTCGATAGGTTGAATTCGGCAGCCATACTCCTCCACAATGGAAACTATTTCCTCGTACTGCTCATTTGTTAATTTTGGCTCCTTAGGAATTATCATAACCTGGTAAATTTGCTTTGAACGAGCAAAAGTAGCGGACTTACGCTATTACCCAAGAAGATTCCTTGAAATGTGAGCTAAAAATTCTGAATATTTAGAATTATCAAAACATTCAAGGGGTAAAATTTAATATTACATAACATTTTAAAATATTATTACGATGAAGATCAAGTTAGGACACATTGCAGATGAAGAATACTATGCTGTGACTGATCAGGGAATTCGGGTAGATATAGATATGCTGCCATCCGATGAGAAAAAGGCCATGTCACCGATGCAGCTGCTATTGTCAGGGGTGATTTCCTGTGCTGCTGTGGATCTGGTCTCAATGGTTAAAAAGCGCAGAAAGACTTTGGTTGATTTTTCGGGTGATGTGGAAGGCGTACGTCGGGAAGATATTCCAAAAAAGTTTACAGAGATTCATATTGTCTTTACGTTCGTGTCACCGGACCTTGGAGAGGAAGAGGCTCAAAAGCTTGTAGACCTGGCTGTTGAAAAGTACTGCTCTGTAGCGGCATCCTTAGATCCGTCGATCAAGATGACACATGGAGTCAAAATCGTAAGGCCTGAGTAATGTGTGATACGCTGAAAGTGGCTGTTGCTCAAATGGCACCTGTCTGGCTAAATAAGCCTGCCACCCTTAAGAAAGTAATCGAAAAAATTGATGAAGCAGCCGAGCAGGATACAGAGCTCATCGTGTTTGGAGAGGCGCTAGTGCCCGGGTATCCATTTTGGGTGGAGCATACGGATGGAGCCAGATTTGAAAGCGACGTTCAGAAAAACATGTATGCACATTATGTGAAGCATGCGGTGGACGTGGAAGTTGGTGACCTTGATGCTGTCTGTAAAGCCGCGAAATCTGGAAATATCGCTGTTTATTTGGGGATTATCGAACGCGCTTCTGATCGAGGAGAGAGTTTGTATTGTTCTCTGGTGTATGTGGATCAAAAAGGTGAAATTCAATCCGTTCACCGTAAGGTAATGCCTACATATGAGGAGCGATCGGTTTGGAGTATCGGCGATGGAAATGGTTTAACTACTCATGATCTGGGTTCTTTCAAAGTAGGAGGGCTTAACTGTTGGGAGAATTGGTTGCCACTGGCCAGAGCATCTTTGTATGCGCAAGGGGAAAACCTGCATGTTTCCGTCTGGCCGGGTAATTACCGAAATGTTCATGACCTCATACCGGTTATTGCTAAAGAATCCAGGTCCTATGTAATAGCAGCTTCAGGATTATTTTCGGCCAATGAGATCACAGAAGATTTACCACACTACGACCTACTAAAGGAGCAGATGAAAGGTACGATGGCAGATGGAGGTAGTGGTATTGCTAATCCTGATGGGAGTTGGCTGGTGGAGCCTGTGGTGGGTAAGGAAACGATTCTGTATGCAGAATTGGATTTGGAGCAGGTACGCAAAGAGCGATTGCTTTTAAATGGTACGGGTCATTATAGCAGGCCGGATATCTTTCAACTGGAGATAAATCAAGAAAGACAGCACCTCTTGAAAAAGAAAAACCCCTGACACAATGTTCAGGGGCAACTTTGATTAAAATACTTTTTTATACGAATTGTTAAGCGAGCTTAACATCAATTGCATTTAATCCACGCTTACCTTCTTTCAGTTCGAAGGTTACATCATCATTTTGTCTGACTTCATCAATCAAACCGGAAACGTGCACAAAGTACTCTTTGTCGGTTCCGTCTTCTTTAATGAAACCATAACCCTTGGAGTCATTGAAGAATTTTACTTTACCAGTGCTCATTAATAATAGAATAAGATTAAAAATTATATCAAAGGTAAGAAAATATTCTTGCTGCAAAATGAATTCTGGAACAATGTTTGGTTATACACTTTAAGAAACCAAAAATCCTTAGATATGAAAGCTTTATACACTTCCTCGATTTTGTTGATATTAACGCTACTTGCTTCATGCACAGAGTATTACACCACTGAGCCTTTGCCAGTTCCAGGCCCACAGGGACCTATTGGCCCGCAGGGTCCTCAGGGTGTTGCTGCAGAAAATGCTTTCGTGTTTGAGTGGGAAAATGTAGATTTCACGGCGCCAGAGTATGAGGTGATTTTACCATATCCAGATAACTTTGAGGGTATAGCTTCTGATGTCGCATTGGTGTATTTTTTGTGGGATACCTACGAGACCAATGATGGTGAAGTGGTCGAAGTTTGGAGACAACTGCCACAAACAATCTTAACGGATGATGGGGCACTACAGTACAACTATGATTTTTCCATGTATGATGTGCGATTGTTCATGGACGCTGAGTTTCCATTAGATCTGCTGGGCGCGATAGATACTGATGACTGGATAGTGAGAGTAGTGGTGGTGCCTGGAGATTTTTGGGATAGTGGACGTGTAGACTTGTCTGATTACCATGAAGTTAAGGAGATGCTTGGCCTTCCAGATCTGAGTAAAGAATATCCTGTGAAGGTCCGAAGAAACTGATCTGATTTAATCAATTGATATAAGCTACTCTATTTAGGGTGGCTTATTTTATGTTTATATTAATTTAAAGTTATCAATTGATAGTATAATCTTATGTAGATACATGAGATAAAGCATTACCTTTACATTATCAACCAGACTAAGCAGTTGTTCTTGAAAATCATTAATCAATTTTAAAGATTAGACTGTTTTGCTTAGAAAAATCACCGCAGCGGCATTCCTTGTCGCTGTAATCGTTGCCATCGGAGGGATGTTCTGGTGGTCGGAAGTGCAATATTTACTGCCAACACCAGTACCTGAGGGCTATCAGGAGATATATGTGAATCAAAAGGTTTATCCCGGTGATCAAACCAGTGAGACACTAGAAAGACCTGTGTTCTATCACTTCTTCACGACGAACTGTCCATGCTCGAGATTTAACCTCACACATTTCAATACGCTACGGCGCAATTATGGGGACGATATGGATTTTATCGTAGTTATTCCAGCTGAAGATGATATAGCCAAAGCTCGGCCATATTTCGAGGGAGAAACAAAAATCATTCGGGATGTGAATCAGGAATTTGCTGTAGCACTTGGAGTCTATTCTACTCCTCAGGCAGTGATTATCAACACTAAGCATCAATTGTATTATAGAGGCAACTATAACAAGGCCCGTTACTGCACAGATCCGCTCAGCAATTTTGCGCAGATGGCACTGGATTCTTTGAATCAGGGAGTAGCACCTCCATCCTTTGGTCCGCTATCAACCATTGCTTATGGGTGTGGAATTGATTACACGCTGAGCCTTTAAACCACAAAATATTTTTCATCATTTTCACTAGACAAAATGCAAACTTTACAACTATCCAAAGAGGAAGAAGCCAAAGTAATGGTTGACCTCAACAAACGTTCCGACCAGTTCATTTTCCGTTTTCTAATGATCTACTCTTTATTCGGGATAATCATTTCCTTCTATTATGATACCTGGTTCATAGGATTAGGCACTGCTGGCTTAGCTATGCTATCCTGGTTTGTTTTAAAAGCACTACTACCAAATGCGAACCTGCATCGATATGTGGCCAGTGGGTTTTTCGGTGTGTTCGTTGGGACATTTATATACCAGATGCACGGCCTTTTCGAAATGCACTTTTTCGCATTCATTGGTAGTGCCATTTTGATTGTATATCAAGATTGGAAATATCAGATTCCACTGATTGGATTCGTGGTGGTGCATCATGCGGTGTTCGCATTTCTTCAGTATACCGGAGTTCCAGATGTTTATTTTACTCAGCTGGAATATATGGATTTACATACCTTCGTTTTTCACGCTGCTTTAGCCGTGGCAGTGGTCATAGTATGTGGTTATTGGGCGCATCACTTTAGAAAACTAACGATGGACAATGCGGTAAAAGAAATAGAGTTGAATAAAAAAGTGAAGATGACTGAGCAACTGAATAGAAAACTCAATGAGGCATCTAAGAAATTAAAAATCAAGAATACAGAGCTTGAGGATAATAAAAGCAAGTTGTTATCGCTAACTGAAAAGCAGGCTGCTATGTACGAGCGCCTGAGAAACGATGATTCGATGAAAGCGAAGTAACCTTACCAAGCTTCGATGCCTACAAAGCCAATTCAATCAGTTGAATTGGCTTTGTTCCTTTATAGACCAACCAGGAATTAACAGTTACCATCCACATCACAACTGTCTCCCTGGATGGTTTGGAGATCAGTTGGGTTATTTTCTGCTACCCACTCTGAATGGCTTTTGTTCATTGTTTGTGTAAAAGCATCGACTTGTTGGGCACCGGATACGCCGTATTTTCGGTTGAACACGAAAAATGGCACTCCTTGAATCCGTAACTGCTGGGCTTCATAGATATCCTGACGCACAGCTTCTGCATACTGACCAGAATCAAGCGCTGCTTTCAGCTTGGCTGTATCCAATCCAATTTCGTTTCCTAACTCGATCAATGAATCAATAGCATCAATGTTGATGCCTTCTGTAAAGTATGCTTTGAGTAATCGTTCTTTGGTTTCATTTTGAAGGTTTTGCGTTTTGGCAAAATGAAGCATCTGATGCGCACGGTGTGTATTCGCCACTACGGCCTTGTCAAAGTCATAGGATAGCCCTACTTCTTTGGCCACCTGAGTTACCTGATCACTCATTTGTCTGGCCTGGTCCACACCAATGCCTTTGTGGTTCGCCAGGTTCTGATACACATTGGTTTCAGTATCAGTGATGGTATTGGGATTGAGCTGAAAGCTTTTCCACTCTATTTGCAATTGATCTTTGTGTTCGAATGCTTGTAGCGCTTCTTCAAATCGTCGCTTACCGATGTAGCAAAAAGGACAAACAATATCACTCCAGATTTCTATTTTCATGTACCTACATATTTACTAAATACAAGAGTAAGTAAATTATTTTATAATAAGTTCAGTATGTGGTCATAAGAATCTTTTAAAACCATTAAGTATAATATTGAACAAGAAATATTAATGATTTTATAGAAAATAACTGAATAGTAATTAACTTATATCAGTTTGCATATAATGTATTGTTTAATTTCAAATACTAATTCACTATGAAAAATAACCTAACACAAAGTCGGTTACTCGCCGTACTTACATTGATAATGATCCTAGCTGTGTCATGTCAAGACAATAATCAAGATGCATTAAGAGTTGAAGAAGTCGAAGACGAAAACTTTGTTAACTTGGAAAGTGCTCAGTCAATTGCCTTGTCCATTGAGTTTCCGATTGGTAAAAGTGCAAAAGATAAAGGACTAAGGAAAAAGGGAATCAAGCATGTGACTAAAGACTTAAAACGTACGCTTGAGGTTCCTGATGAAAACGGAAAAACTTCCTTTTATATCTTTAATTATGAAGGTGGAGGGTTTTCCATACTTTCAGCGGATAGGCGGATGAAGCCTTTACTGGCATTTTCTGAATCAGACAATTTCCCAATGGATGAGGAGGTTCTTCCGGGAGGTCTTATTGCTTGGATGATGGAAACCAGTGGAGTGATTAAGTCACTTCGTAACCCAAAGGAACTGGACCCCAAGCAACGACAGGGAGTTAGTTCTATAGCAACAGAGTCTCAATGGCAACTGTGTCCTATTCAGGCACTGGTTACCCCAGTGGAGCCTGGTAAGAACAAGCGAATATTGCCATGTGAAGACGATGGTGGTGGAGGCGGTTGTCAAAATACTTATGTGAATTATGGACCTCTTTTGAGTTCCAGTTGGGGACAAAGAGGCGGCTACAACGACCTTGCGCCCCTTTTAAATTGCTCAGATGATGCAGGTGGACGAGCAGTGACAGGTTGTGTGGCAACAGCAATCGCACAGGTGATGAATTATTATGAGTCTCCATCTTTTTATAATTGGGCCAACATGCCTGATAACTCTGGGACTGCATCAACGGCATTGTTGATGAGAGATGTAGGAGATGCAGTGAGCATGAACTGGGGGTGTGGAAACAGTGGAGGCTCTGGAGCCAGCATGAATAATGTGGCAGGTGCTTTGGTTAATACCTTTGGCTATACAAGTGCTTCATTAAGTGGGTACAATCACACAACCCTTAAGCAGCAAATTCGGTGGAATCGACCAGTTATTTTATCTGGATTTATGGAGGAAAACTGTTTTTTGTGGTGGTGTGGATATGAAACTGGACATGCTTGGGTCTGTGATGGTTATAGAAGCACCACCTATTGCGAAACCGGATCCACTTATACTTATATACACATGAACTGGGGGTGGGATGGCTTGCACAACTCTTACTACGCTTACAACAACTGGAATCCAGGAGACTTTACATTTAATGAAAACCGAAAAATGGTTTACAATATAAGACCGTGAGATAATGTTAAAACTCTATATTCTTGTTGTAGCTATTTCTATGATGATTGCTTGCAGTAAGACATCTTCTCAAGGAGTCTTTTTGGACATGACCATTGATCTCTCCATATTCTCTCCGGAGGGGAGTGATTTGTTAAATCCCGAAAACTCGAGGAGACTATCCACCTCTGATCTGTCCATCTTTGATGAAACAGGAGAGTCTTTAGACTTCAATTTATTGAAAGTTGAATCCAAATATGTATGGCGGTTCTTTGCTAATGAAAAGATCACTCAATCCGAACAGGAAATATACCTGAAGTGGAGTTCAACCAATTTGGTGGATACTTTACTTGTTCAAATAGAAAGGGGTGATGAATTTGCTAGCATCAATGAAATTGAACTAAATGGGACCGAGGTATATCACTCTGCAAAGAATGAATTGCGGATAGTGACTATTGTTAAGTAGCTAATTGAGTTTAATATCAAAAGAAAGGGCATTTCAGCAAGTGAGATGCCTTTTTTTCGTTTAGACCGTTTCGTGTCTATTCATTTCTCAAATTCATCGCTGGGTTGATTTTGACGATTCGGTTGGTCTGCCATAGAATAGCTAGCGCACCTAGTCCTACAGTAACCAATACACTCACGATAATTTCTAATGGACCAACGCCTTCTGAGAATTTGTTGTACATACGAATCAATGCAAAATCATAAAACGCATAGGCAATGGGAACAGCGATGGCAATGGCAATCGCCCAAAGCTTGAAAAAAGTACCAGCCAATGTTTGAAGTAACTGCTTTTTACTGGCTCCCATGATCTTTCTGATAGCTACTTCTTTGGTTCGATTTTCTGTGGAGTAGATGACCATTCCGAGCAATCCGAGGCATGAAATGGTTATTGCCAAAAATGCCAGGAAGCCAAAAATCTTTAGGGCAACTCTAAAGAACTCATAAGCCTTTTCGATTTCTTGTGTTAAAAAGGATGCCTGAAAGATCTGGTTTGGGAAAACGGTATTCCATGACTTCTCTATGCTGGACATGGTTGTATTAAGGTCACTGGTAGTAATTGAAACAAGCGCATATGGACATGCCTCTGAGTAACTTAGCACAAGTGGGTAAATTCGTGAGTTTAGAGGTTCTTGGTGGTAATTTTTGACGACACCACTGATTCTAGCTGGTCCATCAGCGAGTTCAATTCTCAGGCTATCTCCGGTCGGATGAATCAACTGAATGTCTTTCATGAACTCTTCATTGACCACTACATCAGGGATTAGTGTATTGCCGGGGTTAGGAGGATTGCCCCATTTCATTTCCAGGTGCATGTGGTCAATAAATGATTCGTCAATGTTTACCGCATAAAAACGCATCGAGTCCTGGAGTTCTTCAAAGTACACATACTTTCGATCAGTCAAATTGGTACCGGGGATGCTGGATGTGAAACTGACGCGATTCACATCCGGATTGGTCATTAGCGAAGTTTTAAAGAGCTCTTGTTTATCTCTGCCCAGCGGAATGACCAATATGTTTTCCTTCGTGAATCCCAGGTTATAAGTCAGGGAATGGCGGTATTCTGTGAGTAGTGTGCCTATTCCTATCATGAAAATGAGTGTCAGGGCAAACTGAGCAGTCAACAATCCTTTCCTTAGCCCTGAGATAGACACTTTACCAGCTGATATGTTGGACTTGAGGGCAGTTAACGGTGAGATTCTGGCAAAGTAGAAAGCAGGAACTGCTCCTGTAAAGAGTCCAACCACAGTTCCGAACACAAGAAAAACGAGGACCATTTGCCAGGTGAGATCCAGAGATAAAGATGAACCTGTAGCAAGCGTGCTAGTGAATTCTGTTTTGATTACCTGAAAAATGTAGATGGATAGGAATGTGGAGATCAAGCAAACAATCACGGTTTCTACCAAAAACTGCTCAACAATTTGTCTGCGTTGGCTTCCGATGACTTTACGAATGCCAATTTCTTTGGCTCGCTTGAGTGCCCGCGCGATGGACATATTGGTGTAGTTAAAACATGCCGGCAGTAAAATTAGCAAGGCTATTCCAAAGAAAAGGATGAACCCTGCGCTCTCAAACACAACACCCAGATCATCTTCAATGTCGACGTTTGGGTTAATGTCACCAATAGGTTGTAAGTCATAGGAAACTTGCGCATTTTCGGCTTCAAAATACTCCTGCCCTTCATGAGCTAATCGATTTACCTGATCCATTAGTGATTGCTCTTCAAGCCCTTTCGGTAATTTGAGGTAGTAGTAATTTCCATAAAAGTCCGTCCACTGATTTGCGATGGATTGATTTTTGTGTGGATCTAATGTGGTGGCTCCTGCGACGGCATTAAACCAAAAATGTGTTCGCTGAGGAAATGGTGCTAATACAGCCCCTACAGTCATTGAGCCAAACCTTTTTGTTTCGATTACTTTTCCTAAAACATCGCCAGTGCCAAATACCCTGGAGGCAAATTCATGGGTGATGACAATTGTGTTAGGTTGAGAAAGCGCATTGGTAGACCCCTTTTCAAAGTCAAAAGCGAACGTTTCGAAGAACGATTGATTGGTGATATACCCTTCCATTTCCAAATCACCTCGATCTGTCAGAGCAGAAGTATAAAACTGATCATTAATTGGAATGGTAGCTTCAATCCTGGGAACCTGATCCGTAATCAAATTAGCAAGCGCAGGAGGGAATGAAGCAAAAGTTTCAATATCACCATCCTTTTCTAAGGTGGTGGTGATCCGATAAATTCTATCCGCATCAGCATGATGTTCATCAAATCTCAGCAAGTCCACATACATTGCTAGTGAAAGTATCATGATACTCATACCCATGGCTAAGCCGATGATATTCAATACAGTGAAAGTCTTCTGCTTTTTCAGGTTTCGGATAGAGATTTTGATGTAGTTTGCCAACATCGTACGGCTCGTTCCAGAGACGTAGCTGGAGTAGCTGGCCTCAGACTTTCGCTTGCGTAAAGCGTAAGAAAAACCTACTGAAAGGATTTGCTTCCAGTACAAGAGATTGGCTCTGAACCTTCCTTTGGTTTGCTGATTGAGTAGATAGATTTCGTCAAGATCGCCTCTCAGGTCTTCTGCAAATGCAGCACCGCAAAGCCAGTCAAATAATCGTTGTGCGAGTTTTGGTGGATGATTTTTCATGGGTTTACTCGGTTCTAAGGTTGGTGGCTGGGTTGGCCTGAGCTACTTTCGATGTTTGCCAGTAGATAAAGGCAAATCCAAGACTAAACAGGAACAACACGCTTCCTACTATTTCCCAGATGCCAAGCCCAAGACCCTGACTGATCAGCATGTAGAGAAATATTTTTTCATAGAAAAAGTACGCCAATGGCACTGCCAGTAAAGCTGAGAGTCCGATCAATTTGATGAAGTCTTTTGCCAGTAGCAAGTAAAGTCCAGTCATGGTCGTCCCCAGAATTTTTCGAATAGCGATTTCTTTGGTGCGATTTTCCGTAGTGTAAGCCACCATGCCGAGAAGTCCCAGGCAGGCAATAGTCACAGCAAGTCCACCCAAATAACTGAAAAACTTAATTTGAGTAGTTAGAAACTGGTATGCGCGCTGAATCTCAGTATCTAGAAAACTCGCTTCGAATGGTACATTCTGATCAATGTTTTGCCAGATTTGTTCCAGTTCAGTAAGTGTCTTGGGTAGGTCTGTCGATTGCAGGGATAATAGCGCATATTGGCTGTTATCAACAGATTGTCGAAACACCATTGGCGATATTTTCTTGCTTAATGTCTCGTAGTTGATGTCTTTGAGTACGCCGATGATTCTGGCATGACGACCATCAGCCATCGTAAACCGTAGAGTGTCAAAGCCTCTTTCAAACACACGAATGGATTTGAAAAACTTCTCATTGACCAATACATATTCTTCATTTTGGGTCGAAAGCTGCAAATCATCTGTATTTCCCCATTTGAGTTGCATTTCCATGTTTTTGACAAAACCTTCACCAATGAAGACTTCACGAACGGGAAGCGTGTCTTTGTCATTGGGTGTGACGAGCACGTCATCGAACATATTGATACCTGGCAAACTTGAAGAGCAGGTGATGGCCTGCACATCGGGATGTTTTTCCAATTCCTGCATGGCCACTTGTTTGTTTTGGGCATTGAACGGAATGGTCAACACCTGGGCATATTCAAACCCGTGATTTTTGTTAAAAACGTGTTGGTATTGTCTCGCAATGGTCGCTACGCCGATAATAAAAAACAGAGACAGCCCGAATTGGAAGACGAATAGTCCCTTTTTAATTCCTGATACCGAGAGTTTTCCCGAACGCATTCCACCTTTTAGACTGTGGACAGGATTGAGTTTGGAAAAGTAAACGGCTGGAAAAATACCCGAAAGCACTCCAATGATCAACCCAAAAAGAACGAACACAATAACCAGTGAAGGACGGATGCTTGTTTCCAGTACTTCGGCAGCAGCTACTACATTCAGGAATTGTTGCTGGAGATACACAAATAATATGAACGAGCCTGCCAAAGCCAGCATCATCATCACCACAGTCTCTACAATGAACTGCATCTTCACCTGATGCTTGGCCGCACCGACTACCTTGCGAATTCCTATTTCCTTGGATCGCTTGATTGCTCTGGCAATGGATAAGTTGGTGTAGTTGAAAATGGCCGGAAGAAGTATAAGTAGACCAATAAAAAGGAAGAATAGCATAGAAGGGTAATCCCAACCGATACCCAGGGCATTGCTAATGTTCCAGCGCGGTACTGCCTCATCCAGCACCACAGACTCTAACTGGATCGTTTTATAGGGATGGTACTCCATGGCCTTTGCGGAGGCATGTGACAGGGCACCTTTGAGTGTTTCTCCACTGGTTTCCGGTTGTAGTAACACATACAAGTAATGATCTCTAAAGTCGATCCATTCGCTATCTGTTGTGGAGGGTTGGTTTCGGTTATACGTTAGTGTGCTTGTGAGCACCTCGAAGTAGAGATGTGTTTGTTTCAGGTTGGGCATTATCCCAGTGATTGTAAAATCACCCGATTCTGTGGAAACCACTTTGCCGATGGGGTCTACGTCTCGAAATAGCTTCTCCGCAACTGCCGCTGTGAGAACCATGGTATTTGGCTTGGATAGGGCGGTTTTCGCGTTTCCTTTCACCAGGTCAAAACTGAACACATCAAAAAACTCTGGATCAACGAAATATCCATGGAAACCTAACTGGTTGTCATTTCGATTGATAATGGGTCGGAAACCTGAGTGGATGGTAAGTGCTGTCTCAATAAAAGGATATTCCTTTTCCAGATAATCCCCGAGAGCAGGGAAAGTGCCACCATGCGTCTTAGTGTCCTGACTGTCCTTAAAGAACGTATTGATCTGATAAATTCGGTCTTTCTTTTCATGAAACCCGTCCGATTGAATAATAGAAACTGAGATCGATAGTGCGAGCAAGCAGATGGACATTCCCAATGCAAGGCCGATGATATTGATGGTCGTGAAGAGCTTTTGTTTTTGGAAGTTGCGAAGGGCAATTTTGAAGTAATTGTTCATCATCGCCAGCGAGTTGCTGGAATGATAAGGGGAATAAGCTGCATCCGATTTTCGTTTCTTGAGAGAATAGGAAAACCCGAGCGAGACGACCTGAAACCAATAGATCAAATCGGCTCTTAATTTACCTTTGGATTGTAAGTGAGCGGTATGAAGTTCATCAAGATCGCCTCGAAGGTCTTCTGCGAATGCAGAACCGCAAAGCCAGTCAAATAATCGTTGTGCGAGTTTTGGTGGATGATTTTTCATTGTGCAGAGAGGTTGATTTTAGAATTGGCCCATAGTTCATCACGAAGGGATTTCATATCATTCAGCGCAGAGATGGCTGAATGAGTCAGCTCGAAATGTCGTTTTCTACGACCACCACGTTCAGCTGTGGGTTCACCGAGGTAGGAGGTGATGTATCCTTTTTCTTCCAGCCGAGTCAGGGTGGAATGGAGTGCGCCGATGCTGAGTTTGCGGTTGGCACGTTTGGTGATGTCCTCGAGTATGGCCACTCCGTATGCATCTTTACTGAGGTTGGCGATGGTCAGCAATACGAGCTCTTCAAACTCTCCTATAAATCCTTTCATTTTGTATCTTTCTATTTTTGAGAATAAATAAAGATACGGGAAGTGCTGGGTATATGTTTCTGTTTTTAAGAAAAAATACAAAAGATTGCTTTTTCTAGCCTCCTTGCAAGGACGTGCCAGATTCCACGCTTCGCTCGCAATGACGTTTAAAACAGTCATTCCGAGTGCAACGAAGGAATCTTAAGTAAAGCAGGTCGATGGCCGTATTAATGAGATTGCTTCGTCATACCTCCTCGCAATGACGGTGAAGAAAGCGATACCCTGAAACCAGCCGTCATTCCGAGTGCAACGCCTGCCTACCGGCAAGGCAGGAAGGAATCTTAAGCAAAGCAGATGATTGCGCCTTTTGATCAGACTGCCGCGCTGCGCTCGCAGTGACGTTTAGTAAAGCGAGACTGCTGCCTGGCCGCCACTTCGTTCAAAGTGATGTTTAGTCAAGTGAAATCAAAAATGGAGATTGAAAAAATCCAGAATATGATTTAATTTCAGACAATGGTAAAAGGAGGTTGTGTTTATATTTTGACTAATCATCACAACACCACGTTGTATGTAGGTGTAACTTCTAATTTATATGCCAGAATAGTACAACACAGAGAAAAGAAGCATCCATACAGTTTTTCGGCCAGATATAATCTGAATAAGCTCGTCTATTACGAAGCACACTCGTCAATCGTGGAAGCGATCGACAGAGAGAAGCAACTAAAAGCTGGGTCTAGAAAGAAGAAGTTGGATCTGATCAATTCCATTAATTCAGAGTGGAATGATCTTTTTGATGAAGTTGCGAAGTGGTAGCTAGTGTATTGATTCTAAGAATTGTAGATACTGCATATTGTGAGATTGCTTCGCTACGCTCGCAATGACTTTCCGGATTGGAAGGCAGGAAGTAATCTTAAGTAAAGTGAGGGTTGGATTGCTTCACTTCGTTTAAACCGTCATCACGAGTGAAACGAAGTGATCTCAAGCCTAACATAATCTGCTCAGTAACTACGAGATTGCCACGCTTCGCTCGCAATGACTTTCCAGATGGCAAGGCAGGAAGGAATCTTAAGTAAAGCCGTCGGTGGTCGCATTAATGAGATTGCTTCGTCGTACCTCCTCGCAATGACGGTGAAGAAAGCGACATGAGACTGCTTCGTCGTACCTCCTCGCAATGACGTTAATGAAAACGCTTCGCTCGCAATGATGGAATTGACATTATCATGATCCTGAAATAAGGACTAAAAAAAACCGGCATTAGCCGGCTTTTCTCATTACTCATACTTTAAATTATTCACCGGGTTTTGCCTGGCAGCTCTAAAGGAGATAATACTCACGGTAATCCATGCCAGTAAGACCACTGCAACAATCGGCACTGCGATCATCAGCACACTGATCTCGGTGCGGTACACGAAGTTTTCCAACCACTTAGACATCAGGTAGATGCCAATAGGTAGTGCCAGTAGCATCGAAACAATTAAGAGTTTGGTATATCCAGATAACTGTTTGATCATCAGCTGCGACATGGATGCGCCCAGTACTTTTCGGATGCCCAGCTCTTTCTTTCGCTGGTCAGTCGTAAAGGCAGCCAGTCCAAATAGTCCTAAACAAGCAATGAAAATGGCTAACCCTGAGAAGATGTTGAACAGGTTGCTGAGCTTCTGCTCTGAGTTGTATTTAGCAGCAAACTGCTGATCCATGAACGTGTATTCAAAAGGGATGTTTGGATTGAATTCTACCCATGTTTTATTGAGATAGGTGATTAACTCGTCCGTTTTACCGGCTTCAAATCGCATGGCAATACTTCCAGTGGAACGAACATTTAAAAGCACCATCGGGTCGATGTTTTCTTTGAAAGAGTCAAAGTGGAAGTTGTCCAATACTCCAATCACTTTGAACTCATCCAGTCCCATGATTTTATAAGTTCCCATAGGCTTTAGTTTTTGACCAATCGGATTATCGAACCCAAACTTGTCTACAGCTGCTTGATTCAGAATCACCGCATTGGAATCTGTCGCCAGGTTTTTATCAAAATTTCTTCCCTCGGCAAGGTTCATATTCATGGTAGGGATGTAATGCTCATCAGCTCTCCAGATCTGTAGACTTACAAAGTCGTCATTGGCGGTGCTTTCCTTCGGGACCATTGGTGAGTCAGAGCGGTTGTTGCTCGTCGGCAAAAAGCCCGTCATCGTTGCATTGACCACTGTTGGGTGTTCTCTGAGTTCTTCGATCAGCGATTCGATTTTGTCTCCCATCATGTAGGTATTATTAAGAATTAATACCTGATCCTTATTGAATCCGAGTGATTTGTTTTGGATAAAATCCAACTGGGAATTGATGACTACTGCCCCGAAAATCAAGATAACAGATACGCAAAACTGAATGGTCACTAACGTATTTCGCATCCAGCCACTTCTTACACCAAGTCGCAGTTCACCTTTGAGTACTTTGATGGGTTTGAAGCTGGATAAGTAGATCGCAGGGTAAATACCGGCCAAAAGCCCTACAATCAGTGTGCCTGCAAGCATCCATGGGAAAAGCATGAGGTTCCCAAAATAGGGGTTGTCAATGGACTTGTCCGTCAGGTTATTGAAGAAGGGTAGAAGCGTGTAAAGGAGCACCGTGGCAATGGCAGCAGCGATAACTGCATTGAGCACCGACTCTAACATGAACTGGTTGATCAAATACCGTTTAAGTGAGCCCAGGACTTTTCGCATGCCTACTTCCTTGGCTCTGGTGGAAGAGCGAGCCGTAGAAATATTCATAAAATTGATGCAGGCGATAATCAATACGAACAGACCCGATGCTCCAAATAGGATGATGTACTGAAAGCTCCCATTTTGTTCGATCTCATAAGAGAGGTCTGAATGCAGGTGGATGCTCTCCAAAGGCTGTAACGAAAAGTCCACAAACGATCCGCTTTCCAGAAACTGGTCCCAGCTGACATCCGATACTGCTGCCAACATGGGGGAGAAGTACTTTTCATAAACCGTGGTAAACTTGGCTTCTAACTTCTCATAATCAGTACCATCTTGCAGTAGAAAATAAGTTCTGAAGTTGTTGCTGCCCCATTCTTTATTGGTACTGTTGCTCCAGTTTTCCATAGAGCACAACATCTCGTAGTGGAAGTGACTGTTGGCTGGGATGTCTTCATAAACACCGGTAATTTGATACTGTGTCTCTGAGTATTCAAAGCTTTTACCAACGGCATCCGTATTGCCAAAGAGTTTCTCGGCCATGCTTTGCGATATGACAACCGTATTTGGTTCGGAAATATCGAGTGTGCCTTTCAGTGTATTGAAAGAGAAAATCGTAAAAACTTCCTGGTCGGCAAACGCATGTTGATCAATCTTGATCATCAACTGATCGTTGTTTTCGACAATGGCGCTTCCCATGCTGCGAAACCGGGCCGACTCCTCGATTTCGGGAAAGTCTTCTTTAAAAGCTGCTGACATGGGGGCCGGAGTGGTGGCCATCTCCCATTCATTGTCAGCAAACCTGAGGTGACCTACCGCCCGATAGATCCGGTCAGCGTTTTTCCAATGCTGGTCATAGCTGAGTTCATCTTTGATAAACATACCGATGAACAAGCAGGTAGCGATACCGAGGGCCAGTCCGAAGATGTTGATGAACGAGTAGAACTTGTCTCGTTTCAGGCTGCGTACAGCGATTTTTAAATTCATGTTTAGCATAGTCCGAGTGTTTGATCTTTTAAAAGGTGTTTTGAGTGCGTATAGTCGCATAAACTGCAGCGACTGGTACCAGTATTTGAGTGTTTTGAATTTTGAGTTGCGTTGGTCGAGTTTGAAATAGTACTCTTCCAGATCGCCAAGTATTTCTTCGGCATAGCGTTCCTGGCAGAGCCATAGGATGAGTCGGTCTGCCCACCTGGGTGTGGTAGGCCCTATATCCATTTCAGCGTTGCTTTCAGTCCTTCCATCCCAAACTCTGGAATCTGATCCCATAGGTTATTGCGAAGATCTTTGCTGGTTTGCAATGCTTTCTTGCCTGCAAGTGTCATGGAGAACAAACGTTTTCTACGCCCGCCACGCTCAGCGGTGGCTTCCGCCAGTTTGGACTCCACAAAGCCTTTGTCTTCCAGTCGGTTTAGTGCCGAGTGCACCGCACCAATCGCCGCTGTACGTCCTGTTTGTTCCTGAAAATGCTCTTGTATGGCGAGACCATAAGCATCTTCCTGCATGACTGCTACCAGGAGGAGGATGATTTCTTCAAATTCGCCGAGTTGAGATCCTTTCATATGTTTCTAGTTTGGTAAGCCAGCGTTTTACCACTTCCTATTGATTGACCGCCGAAGTTTTTCAATAAATGGCCGTGTGCCTCACACTGGCCGTGTGTCTCACACTTGTTTCGCTTTTGTAGAATAAGTGTACGAGCGAAGATAGGAAATGTTCTACAAAGGTGAAATTTGTAAAGACCTGACAGGTTTTTGAATCGGGGGCGCAAGTCTTGTCAGGTGTATTCGTTAAATGTGAAAGTGGGATAGGCTCATCAATATTTGTTACTTTTGAGGAACTCAAAATGCCATGACAAACAATCTTAGATTTTCCGGACACGAATCCTTTCAATGCCGATTTTACTGGCTAAAAAAGGGATATGATTTTATGCAAAATAGAGGAGACTTTTCCTCAGATGATGCACCTGTAAAGTTGGGTGTAGGAAAAAATATGGTTGCTTCCATTCGGTTTTGGCTTAAAGCATTTGGCGTTTTAGATGATGACCAAAAGAAGCCTTCTGATTTATCTAAACACATATTTGATGATAAAAAGGGTTGGGATCCATATCTAGAAGATGAAGGAACTCTTTGGTTACTTCACTATTTGTTGATTAAGAACCAACATGCATCAGCCTATTATTTAATATTCAACGAATTAAGAAAAAGGCGCCCAGAGTTTCATTTAGCTCATTTTGAAAATTGGGTCACCGAATCAGGTGGGGCAGTTTCGGCAAATACACTTAAGAAAGATTTGCAGATATTTAGTAGAATGTACATTCCAAGGGATGATAGTAAGGACTTAGATGAGAGTTATTCCGGATTGTTTACCGAACTAAACTTGGTCAACAAGCTTAAGAAGGAAAAACAAGATTGGTTTTCAATTGAACCTAAACACAGGCCGGAAATACCTCCCGCAATATTCGTTTATTGCATTTTGGAAAATCAAGAATATGGTAGCTCTATAAGTTTTGATGTGCTATACACAGAAGGAGTGGGAAGCATATTTGCTATGAGTCGTGAAGGGCTAACAGAGAAATTGGAAGAATTAGATGATCAATATGATTGGCTTACTTTTAGTAATGAAGCAGGGGTCAAAGAACTCCAATTCACTACTAAGCCAGAAGCATCTGAGATCTTAAAAGACTACTATGAAAGCTAAATTTTCTCCATCAGTCAATATTATTCGGGATGAAGCCTCTGAGGTTGACTATATCGTTACTCCAAATGCTCAAAGAGTAGCTAAAGAAATTGAGAGCCTTTCTGAAGGTAATTTCAACGCATTCACTATTATTGGTTCATATGGTTCTGGGAAATCATCCTTTCTATGGGCGTTTGAGAAGGAAGTCAAAAGAGAGAAGAACTTCTTTGACATCAAATTGGCTGATAAGGTAGATTTGATCAAGCTGGTTGGTGAATATGCCTCATTGAGAGAGCTACTTGCTAGTAAGTTAAATATAGATATCAGCATTGAGCAGATATTCAAGAAGTTGAAATCAACCTCAAAGAAAAAACGAATTCTGGTGATTGATGAGTTTGGCAAATTCATTGAATTTGCTGTTCGGAACCAGCCCGAAAAAGAAATCTACTTTTTACAACAGCTAGCGGAATTTGTCGCAACACCGGAAAATAACTGTTTGTTAATAACCACTCTACACCAGAGTTTTGACGCATATTCATCTTCATTTCTAAATGCCGCAGAACGAAATGAGTGGCGAAAAGTAAAAGGAAGGTTCAAAGACCTAACCTTTAATGAACCGGTAGAACAGTTACTTTACCTGGCAGCTCAGCGGTTATCTAATGATGGTATAGCTGACCAGGCAATCGTTCAGAAAACATTGAGCCTTCAAGCGAAACATTCCATTGTCAAGTCCGACCCCAATTTTTTAGAGGAGGTCTGTTCCCGACTCTGGCCGCTAGATATTTTTTCCGCATACATGCTATCTGTAGGTCTTCAGCGATATGGTCAAAACGAACGTTCGCTATTTACATTTTTGGAAGGTGAACTGGATCGAACTAATGATAAGCATTTTACTATTTCAGACATTTATGATTACCTCAATCATGAATTCTACTCCTTCTTAAGAAGTCAGAAAAATTTTGACTTCAGTGTGTGGCGCTCGGTTGCTACAGGCTTGGAAAGATCAGAAAACCTAATCCTTGGAAATCAGTCGATTGCTCAGGAAATAATTAAAATAATAGGCTTAGTTACCTTATTGGGTCATAAAGGAGCCAAAGTGAATGAACAATTCTTTACTGAGTACTTAGGGCATTCCTATGAGGTGCAGGAAATTGAAGACTCACTTCAAGAGCTTGAAGCCAAAAAGGTCATTCTATTCACCAGGTATAATAATGCCTATCGAATAATAGATGGAACAGATGTTGATTTTGCTGAAGAACTTAAGCAGGCGGATAAAGAGGTAGATGGCTCCATTGACATTCCGACAAAGCTTAAAGAAAACTTTCAGTTTTCGGTAGTCAATGCCAAATCCATTACTTACCGTGTTGGCACCCCTCGTTTCTTTGAATATGTGATTTCAGAACAACCAATTACGAAAAGTCCTAAAGGACAAATTGATGGCTTTATCAATTTGATTTTTAGTGAAGCAATTGACATTGAGAATCTCGTGAAGATATCAGGTGATCAAGAAGAAATCATTTATGCGGTATTTAAGAATGTAGAAAGTATTCGGGAATTACTGATCGATATAGAACGAACTACAAAAGCCAAATCAAAACATAATGATGATAAGGTAGCGCGAAAGGAATTTGAGATCATTTTAACGAGTCAAAAGCAGCTGCTAAATAGGAATGTGATTGAGGCGCTTTTCACCAATCAAGTTACATGGTATTACGGAGGGAAGAGTATATCCATAAAGTCCCAAAAGGAACTTAACAAGTCGCTTTCACTCGTCTGTGAAAAAGCATATTCCAAAACTCCTGTATTTCGAAATGAACTGATCAACCGGCATGTGATGCAAGGAGGTAATGCTGCGAAAAATCCATTCTTTGCTAAACTGGTTAATGAACATCATCTACCAGATTTAGGGTTTACTTCTGAAGAGTTTCCTCCTCAAAAAACGATTTACCTAACACTTCTCAAAGAGACAGAAATTCATGTTGTCAATGAGGTAGGGACGGAGTTCAAAAAACCGAAAGGCACTTTTGAAGAACTATGGAATACTTGCGAGGCGTTTTTAATGTCCACCAAATCCGAGAAAAAGAAGGTTTCAACTTTGTATGACATATTGAGTACAAAGCCTTTTAAACTGACTCCTGGATTTCTGGATTTTTGGATACCGACCTTCCTGTTTATTAAACGAGATGATTTCGCACTTTTCAGCGATGACGAATCGTATCAGCCAGAATTGACAGAATCTCATTTATACTTCTTTACCCGTGATGCAGCCAAATTTTCTATTAAGGCTTTTGATGTAGAAGGGGTCAAGCTGGACTTGTACAACAAGTACCGTGAACTTCTTCAGCTTAAGAATACAGATAAAATCAACAATCAAAGTCTGATTGAAAGTGTGAAGCCTTTTATGGTTTTTTATCATCATCTGAATGAATATGCCAAGAAGACCAAACGCATAAGCCCTGAGGCTATTGCACTAAGACAGTCCATAGAAAAGGCAGAGGACCCTGAGAAGCTCTTCTTTGAGGAGTTTCCTAAGGCGATCAAAATGGAGCTGAAAGAGCTGTTGAAAGAAGATGAGCTGTTCGATGAGTACATTCTAAAACTGCGTGGTGCCATCCGCGACTTACAGGGATGTTTTGATCAACTGATTGATAGTATTGAAAAATATATCGTCACTGAACTGCTCAATGAAAAGCAGTTGGCTTTTTCGGAATACAAGAAGAAAATTGAATTGCGGTTTACCAAACTCAAGGAGCACATGCTACGGCCACAACAAACGGCCCTTTTGATCCGCTTGAGGTCACCACTAGATGATCGCAATTCCTGGATCAATTCCATTTGTCATGTGGTCATGGGCAAATCATTGGAAATGCTTCGAGACAAAGAAGAAGAATTGTTTAAAGAGAAGTTGGGAGCCGGCTTTCGTGAGTTGGACAACTTTGTGGTGCTGACGAAAGAATCGAAATCTGGTAAGGAGAAAATGTTAAAAATCGACATTACTTCTCTGGAGGAGGGCACTAATGAACAGATCATTCGGTTACCTAGTGAATTAGATGACGAGGCGCTTGATACGATGAATAATGTGAAGAAGGCGTTAGGAAAGAATAAAAATTTGAATAAGTTTATATTGATTAACCTACTAAAGCAACAATTGGATGACTAAGCCAAAGCATGTATTGGGAATATCAGGAGGCAAGGACAGTGCTGCTTTAGCTATCTACTTACGAAATACGTACCCACAATTAGACATCAACTATTACTTCTGCGACACTGGTAAGGAACTAGATGAAACCTATCAGTTAATCGAACGGCTAGAAGGTTACTTGGGCAAGAATATAGAAAAACTGGAACCCAAGGAAGTAAAGGCCTTAGGAGAAAACCCATTTGACTATTACTACCAGTCCTACCGTGGCTACTTGCCCTCCAACGTGGCTCGATGGTGCACGAAAAAAATGAAGCTGGAGCCTTTTGAAGCATATGTAGGTGAATCACCAACTATCTCTTACGTAGGTATTAGAGGTGATGAAGACCGTGAAGGCTACATCTCAAAAAAAGGAAATATTCAATCCATATTCCCCTTCAGAAGAAACATCTGGAGTGAGGAAATCATCAAACGTGTACTTTCTACTAAAGAAAGCGAGCATATAATGGATTTCTATCGCGGTGTGCTAAGCGGCAACTCGTTTGATAAGGTTGCTCGTTTGATCAACGAACCTTTGATCCTGGAGGAAAGAAATCCCGAGCAAAACAAAAGAGTAACACAGGAGAAGTTGAACCTGCTTTTCGATCAGGGCTTGCCAGAATTCAATCAGGTAGTGTTTAAATACCTAAAAGATAAAAATTACCCTATCTCATTGGAGGAGGATTATCCATTGCTTTATAATGAAGATGTATTAGTGCGAGACGATATCTTCAAGCTTCTCCGGGAGAGCGAAGTGGGTGTGCCAGGCTACTACGAAAAGATGGACTATGAAGTGGATGGCCAAACAGGCCAATATGCCCGCAGTAGGTCAGGCTGTTATTTCTGTTTCTTCCAGCAAAAGATTGAGTGGGTTTGGCTTCACGAACAGCACCCAGACCTGTACCTCCAGGCCATGGAGTACGAAAACGAAAAAGAAGGCTTTACCTGGAACCAGAATGAATCCCTTCAGGATCTCATCCACCCCAACCGTATTCACCAGATCAAATCAGAGCACCTCAACCGAATGAATCGTGAAAAGTCCAAAGGCTCAAAATACCTATTGGATAAGGTGATTGATGCAGAAAAAGATTGTATTGCTTGTTTTGGATAAATGGAATATAGAATAAAAACACTGACCATTAAAGAGCTATTGGTGCTTTTTAATGCAGATAAATTGGATCTAAAACCCTATTATCAGCGAAATGATATTTGGTCGAAAAATGACCAAGATCAGTTGATTGAATCCATAAGGAAAGGCTATCCTTTACCAAACTTTTTCATTTATGAAAGAAGGGTTGGTTTTTATGAGCTTGTTGACGGACAACAACGTACGAGAACAATCATTAGATATATCCAGAACTCCCTTGATCCTGATATAAAGGAGACATTTTTGTCTTACAAGTTGTCTATTACCGAAATATACAATATCCAAGATGATAGAGAGCTGGAAGAGTTTTATGTTCTAGTGAATAAGAAAGGTAAACACCTAACCACTCCTGAATTACACAAGGCTGAATACTCTCAAACCAACTTTCTACGATGTGTGGAAGAACTACTGGATTATCAGAATTTTGTTAACCTTAATTTGTTCTCCGAAGCAGCCTCGAAGAGAATGAATGATAGGAATTTTATTGAGGAACTTGTGGCATATCTTATTTATGGTGTTCAGGATAAAAAAAAGATAATTGAAAAAATATATGAAAAGGATATATCAGAAGAGCAGAAAGAGGAAATAGAGCGTCGATTCAAAAGAACGTCTGATAGAATAAATTTTCTAAATGAAATACATGCTTTGTCAAAAACAAGGTATAAACAAAGAAATGATTTCTATACTCTTTTCAATTTTGTTCACCAGAATATTGAAGAAAGTGATGACTTGCTAAAAGCTCAATACAAAGTTCTCCTTGCCATTGGACCACATATTTCGCCAAGCATTGACGGTAGTACTTCATTACGTGATTATGCAATCAATTGTGTTTCTCAATCTAATTCTAAAAATGCCAGAAATGAGAGGCTACATTTTTTCAATTCCGTCTTATTAAATAAATATGATATAGCCAAAAATCCAATATTATTGGATGTCTGCAACTACATCGATCGCAACAATCTGTTTGATCTTGATTTTGTATCCATTGAAGAGTTTTATTTAATAAAAGGATAAAATGGATATTACATTTTCTGAATCAGTACATCGAAAAGCTAATTTTTTGAAAATCGATTTAGCTAATCCAATAACTAACTTATTTCAAATTAATGGTGTTGATTACATTCCATACTACTTGGACAATAAAAAACCTGGAAATAAAGGTGGGAATGCATTCATTTTGAAACTTTTAAAGGCTCAAGATTATGATGAAGACAATGAATACCCGGATCAACCTGATCTTATTATCAAAATATGCAGAACATGGATTGATAGGTTTGGAGAAAAACCGAAAAGTCAAAGATTTAAAAGAGAGATTGACGCTATAATTGATTGTTCGTCTTATAAAATGCCAAATGTATTAGGTATCAACCATTTTGGTAAAGTGAAGCTCTTTGATGATAAAGGCCACCAAAGTCTTCATTGGTATTATACAATGGATTATGCTCAAAATGATTTAACATCATTCCTTCAAATCAATAACTTAGAACTATCAGACCGAGTAGAATTATGCCTAGAAATTGCAGATTCATTAACTCATCTTTGGAAAAAGGGATATTATCATAGGGATATTAAACCAGATAATATTTTATTTATTGATGGATACTGGGTTATTTCTGATTTGGGCTTAACTGTTCATCGTGATGAAGACGTTAATTTGGAGATTGAATCTTTTGGAGATTGGGTGGGGCCAAGAGGGTGGATGTCACCAGAATCTATGAATAAATTTTTATGTGAAGGTAGACCATGGGATAAGCTCCATGACCATGAAATTGATCATGGTTCTGATATTTTCCAGTTAGGCAAGGTAATGTGGTATATTTTGCAGGGTAATGCACCAATTGGAAGTCTTAGAAGAAATGATTTTCTATGGAAAAATGAGAACCTTTACCAGATAATAAGGAGAATGTTAAATCATTCCAAATTACGACGATATTCAGATATTAAAGAGTTGACCTTGGATTTGAAGAGGGTTCATTCTAAATTAATTAAGAATGGCTTAAGCGAAGTATTATATTAGGGACTCATTTAATCATCAAAACTCTCCCAAGCAGCATCCAATAGACTCTGAGCTGACACGTTAGTATCTAGCTCTGTATGCTTCATCCAAGCTGCTAGCCAGTAAAAAATAAAAGTCTCACTTTTAAGGTCTGGACCACCATTAAGCAATAATGTTCCTTGTAAGATATGCTTTATCATATCCTCTTTGGACTCATTAGATAGTAGGTGATATTCGTATCCTACACCACCAACCATATGAGCAACATTCAAAAAAGCTGAAAAGTATGAAGGCCCTGTATTTGGATCCACTTTCCCTCTAAAATCCTCTGCCCAATCGAATAACAAATACGAGTGTTTAGTGAAACTCATCAGTTTCATTATTAATATGCCTTTTCCAATTATATCAATATGGATCAAGTCAAAATTTACTTTTTCCTGACGATTGAGAAATTCATTGATTTGATAACTCAAACTATTTAGAGCATTCTTTAAAGCATCCTCATCTAATAACTCGTGATTCGCCAAATCAGGACGCTCTAAAACGAAACGACCTAATTCTGAAATGGAATTTGCTAGATATTCAAATTGTCCGTTCCTTTTGAATCCATCTATGGCCTTAAAATAGAAATTGATCCCATCCAAATTGCCTCTGTGAGTCATACAATTTGCTAATTGATGATAACAACTCATCAAGTTAGTATCATCCTTGATACCTTCTTGTACTTCAATAGATTGGTTGTAATGTTTTATGGCACTTTGAAAGTCCCCCATATCAGAATATACATGTGCAATTTCAGAATCCAATAAAGCCATATTTCCTAAGATACTTGGATCAATCTCATCACTATTCATTGTGTTTTTACTCTCCTCATATTCATCACTCAATACTTTTTTAGCTTTCATGAACAATTCTATGGCATTGTTATAATCTCTATTATAATGAGCAAGGTTGCCTTTCATCCAACAGGAATCTTTTTCAATTTGTATATCCCCTGTCTTTGAAGCCAAGTCAGATAATTTGCTACAAGTTCTTTGAAACCCATCATAGTCATACTGTCTTTGTTGTAATTGAGCCAAATACATATATTGGGTACTAGCTAAGCGCATATATCCTAGAGAGACATTTGCTTCAATACCTGCTTTTGAAAGTGTTGTCCCGTAATCAAAAAAACCACGTATAAAGCAAAATTTACCTAATGCTCCTGCTAAACCAGCAATAATCAACCAATATTCATTTTCACCAATGTTGTCTTTCTTGTCTTGGCACAAGGTCACCATAATTCTGGCTATCCTGTATGCATTTAGAATATTGGGCAATTCGCTTTCCATACGAATGATTCCCTGAGCAGTAGAACCATACTTTCCAGTTTCAAAATAATGGATATCAATTATGGCTGCTTCCGTCATGATCTTTTCTAGTTGCTCTTTTTGACAAGCAACCCCACCTTCCGCACTTTCAACTTTAGCCTGATCATACAGGTATTTTACAAGTGGATTTGAAATTGAAAACCTTTCGATATTCAAATCATCAGTAGAGATCTTTATAAAAAAGAATTGAGTTAATATGGCTATATCATCATATAAAGAATCAAACTCATCTTTTAGGTGTAGTAGCTTGACACCTGCCGGATAAAACTTACCAATATGTAATAACTCTTTTTGGGATTTGGTCAAATTATCATAAACAGTATCCAAACAAATAGATAGGGCATTTTCCTTATTGTGCTTTTTACGCATTGGTTGCTTCAAACTATTATGCTTTTGAATTGCTTCAATTACTCGATCTACAGATTTATAAAACCGTAAAAGAGAAGAAGCAATCTTTAAGGTGAGTGGGTGGCCACCACAAAATCCAACCAACCAGTCTAGCTGATCATCTTCTATGTTGAGTTCATCATTTATTTGATCAACAAGTACAGCTCTACTCGGAGCATCATTTAAGCCGTCCAAATTAATTACCACTTTTTCATCCTGAAATATGGATAGATCTATTTGACTCGTAATCAAAAGCTGTAGCCCTTCTGTTTGTGTCATTAAGGCATGAATAAAATCTTCTGTTTCATCCCGTTGCGCTATCAGAAGTTTCTCTAAGCTATCCAATGCAATGGTTAATTGTAAACCTCTTAAAGAGTCAACCAATGACTGGCCAACCGTATGACCCAATACCTCGATCAAAGCATTAGACATCACCAATACCAAATCATTAACTGAGCCTATTGCATCAGCATCAATCCATAAAACTGGCTGATGATACCGAACGTTATCAAAGGCATTTAGAAGTAGCTGTGTCTTACCAATTCCACCAATCCCTTGAACGACTACCATTCTATTAAATTCCATTTCTTCTGTAAGGTCTAGAAGTTCTTCCATCCGACCTACAAAAAAATAGTTTGGTTTTGGGGGAGCAAAGGATCTTCTGTATCCCTCATCCTCCTGTAAGAGTCTTTGTTTTAAAGTGCCAATGAGCTGTCGCTTCGTTTCTTTTAAAACTTCCTTTGGTATTACCGCATTGTCTGCTTTAGTATGAACCTCGCTACAGATTCGAATAAGGTTATGGTGATGGTGATTTAGGCAATTAGCATAATCAATTATATGTGCGTCTTCTAAGGGATAGCCTTTACCGGTAATTGGACACTTCCCTTGAATTTCAGTTTTGAGATAGTCTTTAATATAAGTTGGAATGGATGGTCTTTTTTCTCCAGGCTTTGCCCAAGGCTCCTTTAAAAAATTATCAAAAGCATCTAATTCCGCCTCCTCAAAATAGTTCTTCCCATTATTAACCACCGTCTTTAATGAACGTCCATCCTTTTTTGGATCATTGCGAACATAGGCATATAGCAACTCTTTTGTAATTCCGAGGTGAATTGCCGCCTGAGTTTCGTTGAGTAGAACTGCCATAAATCATTTAATCTTATAAATCACCTGAGAATGATTCGGCCGATCCCAATAAAAGGCTCCATCAAACTCGCAAATCCAATCATAGAGCGTATTCACTACTTGTTTTTCTTTCAGCTCCCATGACCTGGGCGTTGGTACGGTCGTTGTATTTTCCCTGATCCACCTGACAACTCCTCCATAAGTGAGTGATTGGTCAGATTGATTTTCAATATAAGCTTTCAATGCTTTGATGAAAGAGTGGTTGTTGAATGCCCGATCTAAGCGTTCTTCAAGCTCCTCTCTATTCAATCCCAAAGGGATTTTGTACAGAGCCAAATCATGTGCCGCACAATTCTTTTCTTCCTCGCTAAAGTCACTATTCCCGCAATAAATATCGACTAGGGTTTTCACTGTTGAAGTCATCGGGAGTGCAGAGAGCAAAAATGGATCTTCATTGTGGCTTTCCAATAAGTCGGTAAAGTCTTCTGGTGGCATAGATAATGAGATCAATTCCAGTTGCTTTCTAACTTGATTTACATAGTCTTCAGTGACAATTGAACTTTCCAACAGGATTTTTTGAAAGTAAACTTTCGCTTCAAAATCTATGTGCCCTATAGTTGTCGCTAGCTCGTAATTGTAGTTTACCGCAGTTTCATCAGCCATTGCCCGTTTGCTGATGTTAGCTGAGCCCATAAAGCATTGGGTCATATCAGTAAAAGCTTTGAGGTGTAGTCTTGGATTTCGATAAAGGGTGATCCCAAACTCTTTACACGTGTCAAAAACTTCAAGATCAGAGGCCTGGGTAATTAAATCCATTGGAAGCCAGCGCACCACCACTTGGGAGCAATTTGGGTTGTGAACAAGAAGCTCACGAAACTTGTCATTTTTGATGTAAGGAACCAATATGGAATAGTCTTCGACCCTTCCTAAAAAAGAATGGAGATTGGAGCAAAGATCAATGCCGTTTTTGTGGATCATCACTGATTATCAAAATACTCATCGAAATAATCAAAGATGTCATCCTCGTCTGGTAGGCCAATGATATTATCCCTAACTGTAATAACCTTACACTTTTCAGTTCCACCTATGGCTTGGCCTCTTAATCCCCTGCCTATCATTTGACTGTACAGTACGATGGATCTTGTGGGTCTTGCAATAAAGACTACATCTGTTTTTGGTGCATCAAATCCGGTTGACAACACCCCATAGTTGCAGATGATTTGAATCTCTCCGCTCTTGAAATCATCAATCAATTTCTGCCTCATGGGTTTTTCCGTACCCCCGTCAACATGGGCAGCATTATATCCAATATAGACAAGTAATGAGCAGATGAATTTGGATTGATCCACACTACAAGCAAAGAATATAATCTGTGGATTACTATCTGAGCATTCTTTATCAATTCTTTTTAGGATCTCCAGATTCCTGACATCATCATTGCCAATCCTTCTCAATAACCCTTCCGGGAAATCATAGTAGGTTTGAAGATGCTTCTTCTGTTTATCGTCTAATTCGTAATTGATATTGGTAATCAATGGATCAAAAGTGGCTCGTGAGAGCACCTTCTTTTCCCTCAGGTATTGGATGACCGATTGGTTCCCTGCTGACTTTATGGTGATGATCTTGTTTAAGAAAAAATCCGAAAGTGACTTGTTTTCTTCCAGATCATCGATATGTCTACCTGGTGTAGCAGTGAGCCCAATTACTTTAGTGGTATCACCCATCAAAGCCCTTGTAGCTTCCAAATACGTAGGAGCCAAAACTTTATGCGCCTCATCAATAACCAAAAGAACGATTCGCTTTTTTACCTCATTAAATGGTGTTTGATCCTTTTTCAGCAAGGCATGAAGTTTCTGAAAACCACCAACCATAAAAGCCGACTCTGGAAAGGTAAAGGCGAGTTTTCCTTTATCCCAAACTCGAAACACCTTCACTCTTTTATTTCCAACGTGCTCCCAGACTTCTTTGAAACACTGTACCGCCTGTTCGCAGAGCTCTTCAGAATGGGCAAGCCAAAACACTATGCTTCCCTCTGCATTCTTACAGAGAACATCTGTAATAATTTCCATGGATGTTCGCGTCTTACCAGAACCTGTCGGCATTTGAACAATAAACCTTGAGTTCAATATTTTGATGAGCTCAATACTCTGCTGAAAGACTCCAGTTTGGTAGTCCTTAAGTGTCTTAAAAGGAGCTAAGGGAGGCAGGCAATCCTCTTCAGGAAGAAATGGTTCCTGCTTTACAGGCAAGAAAGAGTCAGGCAATTCGGCAACTGATAGAAACTTCGAACAGAACTCATAATCAGTCCACCCTTTTTTTAACAAGTCTTCTGTCTTTTGCTTAAAGCTTTTCCCACTTATTGAAATTTCCGTTTCCTCACAAATGCGATCAATCGTTTCTTCTGATGTAGTATTTAGTAGCTCACTGAGGAATCCCTGATCCTTGAATAGATTTGAATTTGAGAATGATGTGAATATTTTGACTAATGTGTCTTTACGATAAATTTCATTTGGATCGGTGGCATCTCCCTTTATAACAGGAATGATTCTTTCCAATCGATCCAAAACGGACTCACTGATTAGTTCTTGAAGTTTGGGCTTTGTTAAATTATTAAAGAGCATTTTTAATAATTTTCAGACTTCCATGTCTCCAAATAACTCTTCAGGTATTGACCCCAATTGATCTTTAAATCCTCAAAGAAACGTTCAGCCTTAAACTCACGATCTTTATCAAACATGGATTCTGATTTTGCATAGCTAATGATCAGAAGGTCTATGAGACTCTTTAGCTTCATGGCAAGTTCTTGATCCACTTCTGAGGATTGAAGTTGATCAACCAAACTATATAGTTCTTCAACAAATGGGTGTTTCAAGTTGTACTTTATCACATCTGAGCCACCTAAGGGGTGAATCTCAATAAATTCTGGAGATTTCCAACTTTCATCAATGATGGTGTATGGTTGACTTGCAAACTTAGTAGCCCAAGCTGCTTGTTGCTCCGCAGTTTCATTTGCATGAATTTGTGAAGCCAGCACATTTGCATTGGTTTGAGTTTGAGGAGTTATTTGAGGTTTTTGAGTCTCTGATTTTTTTGCGACTCCTTCTGCTTCTTCATGACCTGTTGCAGTTCCATTTTCACTTTGCTCTTTTAGTTTCTCCTGCTGTTTTTCCTGCTTTCTTTTTTTCCAGTGTTCAGATACTTGTTCTCTAAATGTTTTAATTGTTGGCACAATTTTCTCATTTATGGCCTGCTTTAGGTTGGTTACAGGAACGGCACCCCTTTTAATGTTTTTTACAGCAAAGGCTTTGTCCAAAATAGGATCGAATGAGATTTCGCATCCCCACCAGCGATCAATTTCCTCGAAAGCAGGTTTCCAGTGTGGGATTTCTCCATAAAAAACTTCTCTGCCATTTCTTAGAATTGAAACACCTTCGTTTCTATCAATGAATCGATCTCTTGTTTCTTTAGCGTTACCAACACCTTGATAATCTCGAAGAGACGGGTCAATCAGGGACAACTGGATTTTTATTTCTTTGGAGGCAAGGTCCTTAAAAAGCTCTCCATCTTCTGCAGGGATTGGCCAATCAATAATTATTGATTCTGTTTGGTAAGCGGGTTTATCACTTGGAAAGCGTTCGTTTTTTATATGAAGAGGATCAAGAGCTAGAACTTTAACATTGTTGATTTCAATAGTTAATTTGTTGGCTTGTCCATTGACTGCCACTTCTCCCCAGATGAACTTTCGGAAAGTTCGTCCAATCCAAATGTCCATCTCCTGAACCATTGCATCAGCGCTCACAGGTTGCTTATCGTATTTACTCCAAACCACCAAAGTGCCTTGTTCTTGATTTACCAAATCTGCAAATTCTTCGGGAATCTTACTTTCCTTAGGCTCAGGAATTGAATTCATTTTGGCAGGGGTCACGGTTATATCCTCAATATCAATGAATGTATATAGCCAAACACCTCCTTTTACTTTTGAATAAACCTCTACCTTTTTGCATTGATTAATTGCCCCTAAGGTCATTCCAACTCCAAACCTTCCAATACCAGATCTGTCGTTATATCTACTCGAAAACCCTAATTGCAAACATCTGTGCAAGGTCTCCGCATCCATTCCATAGCCATCATCCCCGAAAGCCACCCAATCGACCACCTGAAATTCACCAATTCTTTGTCTTGCTTCCTTATGTGCTTTAACTAGAATCTTAATCTGTTTCGCTTGTGCCTGGATTGAATTATCTATGACTTCACCAATTGCACTATATGCATCAAAATCTGAGTCACGCATTGATAATAATGCTGTAGAATCACTTACAAAGCGTACGGCTTCTGAATTGTTAGTTTCCATAACTATAGGTTAGATTATTTTGGGATTGTTAAAAGTAATTAACAACTGTTTAAATGAGATGCACATAATTAGTTTAGTTTGGCCTGCTAATTGAATAAGTCCCTCCAAATAAATGTTTAACAAAACCAATTTCAATTATGAGAAAAGGCAGTAACACACCTCCAAATGGTCCAAGTACAACTGGAAATACTTCAGGAAAAGGAAGAGGCAACAATCCTCCAAGCAAATATTCAAAGTATAAGGTGTCTGAGTCAGGCACCTTTTTTATTTCCTCTCAAACTCTGAAATAACATCCTTTGCTGCATACAAATAAGCGTTACCTTTTTTGGTAAACCGTAGCTTCCCAGATGTACGCAAATGCATCAGATCGCAAGAAGATATTTTGAGTGCCTTCTCCACCTCTTTACTTTTCAGCCAGTCCTTGTCGTGCTCTTTTTCCATGCACTAATGTAGCTATTTACCCCTCTAAAAAACAAAACCCCCACCTAATGGTGAGGGCTTTGGTAATGAGCATAGAAAACGGTCTTTAATCCACGATCACCCGTGCACGCTCGTACCCATCATAAAAAGTGGGGTTGGTAAACTTAAATTGAAGCAGCACTTTGTCCAGCTTGTCATTGAGCAGGGTAATGGCATCATTGATCATCGTATTGGCTTCTCGCTTGGCAGTACTGGCCTGTGAGCGGATCATGCGTGGCTGGCCTACCAGCTCCCGAAAGTCATCCACGCTACTTTCCAGATCGGTTACCTGGGCCTCAGAGATGCCATAGTCGGCAAGCTCCGTCAGAGAATCTTTCACCATAGTGATAAACACCGAGATTCGTTCAGGCAGGTTGACATCTCGCATTGCCGCTACCTCTGTTTTGGTGAGGTAGCCATTGGAGATCACATCATTGGCATGGTTCACCGCAGCATAGGAAGCCAACGCTCCGGAGAGGCCAGCAGTTTTATCTGCTATTTGCTCTTTGAGTTGGTTTTTGTTGGCGGTCATACCCCGAGTATCGGTGCCACTGGCTTGCAGTTGCTCCTTGATACCCAGTACCTGATCATCCAGTGTGGCTTTGAACGTATTCACGATCGGAATAGCCGACCAGGTGGATTGATTGGTGTCCATAAAGCTCTGGACCGAAAGCATCATTTGAAACCGATTGGTTTGGCGGTTGTCTAACATTTCATTAAAGGTTTTAATGTGAAAAAATAGTTATCTATCCGTTATTGGATATTTTAAATTATAACACAAACCCCTTTTATGAAATGTTCTACTAAATTTTTTCAATGTAAATAGGAATATGTCTAGCGTAAATAGAAATATTTCGAGTGTAAATATGAATAATTTCAGTGTAAGTTGTAATATTTTTAGTGCACACCTTCATTTGTTTACCGTAGAGGTGGTTTAAGTCACTGTAGACTTTCATTTGTTGACCTGGGCGGTTGATTTGGCTACCGTTGGGTAGTGTTTGGCAAGGTAGAACGACAATCTGATGACTTGGAAGCTTCTAGCTGCTAGTCAGGCTAGCGAAAGGCATGAATGAACGTGAGTTAAACCTGTACTGAGAGGCAAGGGATTTATTCCTGAGTTAAGAATGTTTACTTAGGCAAACGATCTTCTTTAGCAGAGTGCCAGACGGCTATTAGCAGATATTACGAATGCCCCAATGCTTCTATTTGCTTTATGATTTCCTCCGCTTCGGCATGCTTGGCATCACTGGCTGAGCGGTTGGTGGTGGAGAGCTTGTGGGCTTCTTCCATCAACTTACGGTACTTCTTCTGTAGTTTTTCGGTGGGTGTTTGCTTCTTAAAGATGTTCATCATGTTCGTTGAAGCATCTGTTAGATAAAATTGTTTGAATAGGAGCCAGGATTTGTGTTTTTCCAAACTCAGCATATTCTGTACCCAATCGCAAGAGGGGTGATCTGAGGGAGTTGGGATCTTACATAGGGCCTGCTGACAAACCACTATATTAAGTTGAATTGATTGATCAGATGCTCAAAACAGAGTTTTTAATTCAATACTATTTCAGCAAGGTGCAAGGGTTTTATGCAGATTAGGCCGTTTTTCCGTGCAGCAAAATAATCATAGATTGATTATTTTGAGTTAGCCTCAGAAAGACCACCTACTTTGTTGGCTTCAGCTCAAAGTATAACTATACATTGTCACTTTGCCGCCTTGTATCTGATCTTCCTGAGACTTTTTCAGCAGGCCCTACATAACAAGCACTCCGTATTTTTCTGGATTTTTGGATAAGTACTACAAAAGAGAAGTGTTGTAAATCAGTATTTACACTGTGTGAATGAGCATAGACTGGTTCATGAATTCCGTATCTTTGCTCCACAAATTAGTTATAGACAAAATTAAAATACGCACATGAAATCAATCGTTATTGCTTCTGTATTATTGCTTACAGGTGGAATGCTCCTGGCACAAACACCCATCGATCAGCTTCAGCAAAACAACAGTGAGTATCTGAAGGAAATGGAATCCGAAGGATTTCAGTTTCGCTCACAGATCATTACCGAATTCAACCCTGAAAATGCCGAACAGCTGGTAAAAATCAAGCTGAAAGCTGGAGCTACCTACCAACTGATAGCTCTTGGTGATGCCGACATTGAGAATGTCACATTGGGGGTGAAGTCTTTCAAGAAATATGCGACTACTTCCGAGACCGGAGAAGCTCCTACAGCTAATAGCGATGTGATGGCACTGGTTCCTGAGAAGAGCGGCACGTTCAAAATTACCATCGCCGTAAAGGACTTTTCAAGTACCGGCCAGGGTTTCGTAAGCTTTATGGTCTTGAGGAAATAGATTTAAACAACTGGAACCATCGGATTCGGTGGTTTTAATCTATGAAATAAGTGTCTTTTCAGCAGCAACCGTAGCCCTTCTCCTGCGAGGAGCGGTCCAACACTTCGGAGGTTTGGGATGAGGTGGTGTTTGGAACTGTGATCACTAGAGTGATCTTAAGTTTATCAGGTCGATCGATGGCTGTATTAATGAGATTGCTTCGTCGTTCCTCCTCGCAATGACGTTTAGTAAAACGAGACTGCCACCAAGTAAAGCTCACTGAGGGGTTGAGTAGTCTTTGGAACAGTCATCACGAATGAAATGAAGTGATCCTAATCAAAAGGAGAAGCGTAGTGATGAGGTGGTAATCACGAGCAAGGCAGGAAGGAGTCTTAAGTAAAGCAGTCGATGGACATATTGATGAGATTGCTTCGTCGTTCCTCCTCGCAATGACGTGAGTAAATCGAGACTGCCACCACTACACTCGCAATGATGCCTGGAACTGCCGTAAACAAATTAAAAAAGACACCTCTTACGACGTGTCTTTCATTAAAATCAATTGTTTTTTAAATCACTTATCCGGCTGAGGTGTCATTCTCAGGTAAGGTTTAATCACGGTGTGACCTTTTGGAAACTTACCGGCGATTTCGTCATCTTTCACCGCTGGAGTGATCACCACATCCTGTCCCTGCACCCAGTCTGCTGGCGTTGCCACGCTGAAGTTAGCAGTTAGCTGAAGTGAATCGATAACTCGAAGGATCTCAGCAAAGTTTCTACCCGTACTCGCTGGATACGTGATGCTTGCTTTGATCTTTTTGTCCGGTCCGATAAAGAATACCGAACGTACCGTAGCTGTAGCTGAAGCATTTGGGTGAATCATGTCATACGCATTCGCTACGACTTTCTCCGGATCAGCGATGATCGGAAAGTTCACCTCACAGTTTTGTGTTTCGTTGATGTCCTTGATCCATCCCTGATGAGATGCCAGATCATCGACGCTTACCGCAAGCACTTTGGTGTTTCTTTTTGCAAATTCTGGTCCCAATTGTGCCGTTCGGCCTAGTTCCGTCGTACAGACAGGTGTATAATCAGCAGGGTGGGAGTAGAGGATTCCCCAGCCATCTCCCAGCCATTCATGAAAGTCTATTTTTCCTTCGGTTGTTTCTACCTGAAAGTTTGGAGCATCATCTCCTATTCGTAATGCCATTTTTTCGTAGTGTTTAAGGTTTTACCATTAAATTCTACGATGGTAAACGTGTGATATTGGGGGATGTTTACAGGGAACGAGAAGAATTCAAATTCTATTCTAACAAAATGCCAATTGGAGACATTATCTATCAAAAAATGGAGCTTAAGGAATTAATTGTCCGACCTCCAAAACGAAACTAAGCGTAATCGCTTTTCATACAATAAACGTAGCCTTTCTCCTGTGAGGAGCGGTCCGACGCTTCGGAGGGTTGGGATGAGGTGGTAATCACGAGCAAGGCAGCAAGGAATCTTAATTAAGGCAGTCGATGGCCATATTGATGAGATTGCTTCGTCGTTCCTCCTCGCAATGACGTTCTAGATAGACGAGCATCATTCTTACCGTCATTCCGAGTATAGCGTCTGTCTGCCGAGGCAGGAAGGAATCCTAATTAAGGCAGTCGATGGCTGTATTAATGAGATTGCTTCGTCGTTCCTCCTCGCAATGACGTTCTAGATAGACGAGCATCAT
>JAMWZA010000008.1:0-17260 GCA_024305105.1 Marinoscillum sp. | reverse complement strand
TTCTTACCGTCATTCCGAGTGAAACGACGGAATCTTAAGCAAAGCAGATGTTTGCGCCTTTTATGAGATTGCTTTGTGGTTCCTCCTCGCAATGACGTTTAGTAAAACGAGACTGCCACCATTGCGCTTGCAATGATGCCTGGAACTGCCGTAAACAAAAAAAGGTGCCTCGAGAACTTCTTTCTCTTGGCACCTTCACACCGTCAACATAAGATTTTCAACCCTAGTGGATTCAGAGAGAATCCGCGTGTGCTGATGATTTTAGATCGTAAAGAAATGGTGTGCCGAATCCGCCAAAATTCGGCAACACCAAATCACCGCAACACATTTATCTTTATTGTCTAGCTGTGCGTTGTGAAACGTGGTACAGCCCTGGTTAGTATTCACGCTTCATACATAAAACGGCAGCTATTTATTAAACCCTACTTCGTTTGAAATTATTTTTCAAAAGGATCAGACCACTGCTCAGCCGTATAGACATTACTGCCTGAGAGTGTTGCAAGGAAAGCAGTTAAAGCTTCCATTTCCTCATTACTCAGGTTAAGCTGTTGGGCGCCTTGTCTGCCTCTTAGTCGACCATCCAGGTTGTTATTATACCTTGATAGTTCCACATTGTTGTAGTGCGCTATTACCTCAGCCATGTCCATGTCTCCCGTATGCATCAGCGGTCCGTTTAGTTCGCCTTCTGAGTTGAGAATATCCCTCAGTGTGGGTGCTCTGGTCACGTCTGTGTCTGATGCGCCAGATAGCGAATGGATCACTCCATTGTTTTTGGAGTCTGGATCTATGTCAAACTCAGGAGCCCGATGGCAAGCGCCGCATCCCGCTCCACCGCTTATACGGAGACCATTATTATCGAAATCAGGTCTGTCTCCGAAGAGCGTTTTCCCTTCATTTTCCTGGTTGGTGAAGTTTGGAAATGGTTGATTGTTTCGATTAACCTGCGCTCGTCCTACATCGTATTTACTGTCAAAAGACTGTATGCTTCGGATGAATTGCGCCAAACCATTTTGAACGCGCTCTTCTGTGATTTCTGTATCTCCATAGACCATCGGGAACAGCTCCTGATAGTAAGTGATTGTATCTAATTTAGTGATGAGTTCATCGAAATCTGGATTGCCGTCTTCTCCACTAAAACCCATTTCGATGTGGTCTTGTATCGGTTTGGTGGTTTGATCCTCCAGACTGCTTGCCCGTTCGTCCCAGAAGAACTTCTCTTCATCTGCAAATCGGGAGTTGATCAAACGCATAGAATGCCTTCCCGTGGTTCCATCGACACCATCAGAAGCTTGCAGGCCATCTCCAAATGCAAAGGCTTGTTGATGGCAGGAAGCACATGCGATGGTATTGTCTATAGAAAGGTTCACATCGTAGAAAAGCACCCGACCGAGTGTAGCTCCCTCATTGGTGATGGGGTTGTCATCAGTGTTGTCTTTGTCTATATAGTCTGGAATGTCCTGACCTTGGTAATCAAATAGGTTGTTCACATCTATTTTATCTCCAAATACTTCAGCAATCACATCCTGATTCACAGTCACCTCTGTAGTGACTTCTTCCTCCCCAGATGGACTACAACCAAGGGTAACGATAAAGGCGATGCATACTAGTTGGTTCCTCATAATCAATGGCTTTGGAAGTAAAACGGGAAGCCCTTACTAAACCCTACACCTGAGCATATTTTTTTGACTTCAACCAGTTTACTGCGTATCTTCAAGTATTTTGAACTTGTTGATATGAAGCGCATCCACCTTTTTGAGTTTGAAGACTTTTCCTGGTTTCCTGATTTTCTTCGCGTCTGCCTGACCAATTATATTGTCACTTTTCATCGGTTACTGGACTCTGCCACCAACATTTCTGGGCTATTGGATGATTTGATTACCCGTACCGGGCATCATCAAATTGTAGATTTATGTTCTGGAGGTGGTGGACCAATGCTCTGGGTCTATGATAGACTGAAGAGGGATCATTCTGATTTGAAACTGACTATGACCGATTTGTACCCCAATGGTTCCGCAGCTCGGCGGATTGGGCAGGAGGGAGCCGTGATCTATAGTCCGCAGGTAGTCAATGCTGCCAATGTTCCGAAGGACATGAACGGAATTAGAACCATGATTTGTAGCATGCACCACATGCCTCCAGAAACACTTAAGGATATCCTATCCAATGCGCAAGAATCCAGGCAACCGTTTCTCGGGTATGAGATCAGTGATAATTCCTTTCCAAAGTGGATCTGGTGGATTGCATTTCCCATTAATATACTCACCGTGTTGCTTGTCACTCCGATGGTTCGGCCAATGACCTGGCAGCAACTGGTCTTCACGTATTTGATTCCCGTGCTTCCTGTACTCATTGCCTGGGATGGAGCCGTGAGCAATGCAAGAACTTATACACTCAACGATATGGAAATCGTATTATCGTATTTGCCTTCATCAGATTACAAGTGGGAAACCGGTTCGCTTGAGGGAAAAGGCGGGAAGAAGTTGTATTTAAAGGGGATTCCGTCTTAAGTCAGAAGATACTCTTTGAAATCTTCATAGTCATTCTTCAATTTCGTCGCTACTTTTTCTTTGGTCATTAAGTCGGATACGAATTCCGGCAATGGGATTTCCTTCTCAAGCGCCTTCTCCACAGTAGATAAAAACTTGCAGTAATGAGCTGTTTCCAGGAAAACACCCGTTTCTTTCTTTTGAAGCTTTTCTTTTAATGCCTGGTAGCCAATAGCTCCATGCGGATCAGTGATGTAGCCGTTGCTATTGTAACAGTCTTTCATCACTTGTAATGTTTGTTCGTCCGTCAGCGTGAATCCTTCGGTATGTTTGATGATGTCCTTAAACTCCTTGTCGTGAAGTTCCAGCATTCGTGGATGGTTACTCGGGTCACTTACATCCATTGCGTTGGATACAGTGGCTACAGTGGGCTTTACATTATAGTTCCCATCCTGTAAATACCTTGGAACCGTATCATTGGCATTCGATGCGGCAATGAATCGGTGAATATCCAGTCCCATCTTTTTGGCGAGCATACCTGCTGTTATATTACCATAATTTCCTGAAGGTACGGCGAAGACCACTTTCTTCTTATCTTTCAGCTGCCTGTAAGCCTCAAAGAAATAGATGGACTGTGGTAACCATCGCGCGATGTTGATAGAGTTGGCAGAGCTTAAGTTCAGTTTGGCATTCAAATCATCGTCCAAAAAAGCACGCTTTACCATTGCCTGGCACGCGTCAAAGTCACCATCCACTTCCAGTGCTTTGATATTTCCACCTAGTGTAGTTAATTGCTTTTCTTGTAAGTCGCTCACCTTTCCAGAAGGGTAGAGGATAACGACATTGACGCCCGGAACATTGTAAAACCCTGAGGCTACCGCACCACCCGTATCACCAGAAGTAGCCACCAAAATGGTCACTTCCTTATTTTCGGTTTCATTGAAAAAGCCAAGGCACCTGGCCAGAAATCGTGCACCTACATCCTTGAAGGCGTAGGTTGGGCCATGAAAAAGCTCCAGGGTGTGAATGTTTTTTTCAACTTCCTTGACCGGAATTTCGAAATCCAACGCATCGTGAAGGATTTCCGACAACTTCGCTTCAGGAATGTCTTCTTTGGTGTACTGTCGCAATACTTCCATTCCTATTTCTGGGAGGGAATAATGGTCTAGCGTTTCCAGAAAGAGGTAGTCCAGCTCTGGGACCTCTTCAGGGAAGTAAAGCCCCTTGTCAGCAGGCAAACTCTTGATCACAGCTTCTTTGAACGAAACTGCCGCGGATTGTCGATTGGTTGAATAGAACTTCATTTATTCTCAGTTCAAATGACCTGACAGCCATTGGGATTAATTCTTGATAAATTGAGCATGACTGGTAAGTCAGCTTTTTGGTAGACCTTCTCTATTTCGGTCATGCATGATTTGGCCGTTTCTGCACTTTTGAAAAGTGCAAACATGCTCGGCCCTGAGCCAGAGATGTTGAAGCCAACCGCTCCATGATCCATGGCATATTGCTTGACCTTGCCATAATGAGGAATGAGTTGCCTCCTTACTGGCTCGGCTATTCGGTCGGTGATGGCATGACTCATGAGTTTGTAATCAGCCGTATGCATGGCATGTATCAATGCTCCTACATTGCCCCATTGCTCGCGTGCTTCTTTGACCGAAAGCTCTTTCGGTACCAGACCTTTTGCTTCCGATGTTTTCACTTCCACATCAGGGAAGATGATTAATACACGAAGCTCCTCTGGAGTAGGAATTCGAAATAATTCCAACGGTTCGTAACTCCTTACTGCCTGAAACCCGCCCAACAACGAAGGAGCAACATTATCAGCGTGAATCATTCCAGACGCCAGTTCTTCGCCATCTAAGGCGAATTCCAAAAGTTGCTCGTCGGTGTACGGTTCGCCCAAAAGTTTATTGGCAGCATATACCGCACCAGATGCACTGGATGCACTGCTTCCCAACCCACTACCAGGTTTGAAGAGTTTCTTGATGTGCACGTCAAAACCCTGTTGACTATCGAGGCTGTCAAGTAACGATTGAATGGCTACTGTAGCAACATTCTTTGCAGGGTCGGTAGGTAAATCTGCTCCGGCACTCTTAAGTATATTGAGTTTGCTGTCGCTTCTTTTCGTTAACGAAATGACATCTCCGAGATGCTCTATCGCAAACCCAAAGGTGTCGTAACCTGGACCTACATTCGCCACAGATGCTGGTGCAAATACCTGTATTCTGTTTAAACTCATTTAATCGAATATCGATTTGTCTGAAAGAGGAGTCAATCCGTTGTGAATTGTGAGAATTTGAATCAAATCCTTTTCGTATTTATAAATAATTCTAAAATTCTGGAATAGAAGCTCACGTATCAGTGGTGATTTGAATTCTGGTACTTGCCTACCCAGTTTAGGAAATTGTCCTAGTAAGTCGCCTTTTTCAAAAAATTTATCTACAAGTCTGTCAGCATATTTTGGTGACTTGACTTTGTAAAACTCACTGATTTGATAAATGCTTTCAATAGACTTTTTAGTCCATTCTACTTTTGCCATTTTTTCAGGATAGCCTTTCCTTCATCAGTTGAAAATGTCTCACCTTTTTCTGCTTGTTCTAGACCCTCCTCGATACTCGAGATAAGGATTAGTTTATCAACGATCTCATCCAGAGTGAAAGTGTCTGGCAAGTCTTTCAACGTTTTTTGCACTTTAGATTTACTCAACATCTTATCGAAGGTTTATCATGTAAATATAAGTTATCTCTTAAATCAATGGTTCAAACGAGTTAGATATCCGATTGAGAGAGTCGTAGAACATCAGCGAAGATTCCCGAAGCAGTTACCTCAGCACCTGCACCTGCACCCTTGATGACCATTGGGTGGTCATCGTAGCGATTGGTGTAGAACAAGACGATATTGTCTTTGCCCTCCAGGTTATAGAATGGATGTGCAGCATCAACCGCTTCCAGTCCCACAGAACCATGTCCATTCTTATACTTGGCAACAACTTTCAGTCTTGCACCTTTTGCCTGAGCATCATCGTAAAGTTTTTTGAAGTGCGCTTCTTCGGCTTCCACTTTTTCATAAAAATCCTCCACAGAGGTGCTTTCCATGCAGCTTTTTGGCAAGAAGGAGTTTAACTCAATATCGTCGTACTCACACGTATACCCACTCTCTCTGATGAGGATCAAGATTTTTCGTTTCACATCAGATCCGAATAGGTCTAGCCTTGGGTCTGGTTCAGTGAAACCTAGCTCTTTTGCCTTTTTAATGACATCAACAAACTTCTCCTTGCCGTTGTACTCATTGAATAAGAACACTAGTGTTCCCGACAAAACGGCCTCTATTTGGTGTACCTGATCGCCACTTCTTACCAGATCGTTTAATGTAGACAGTACGGGTAGTCCTGCGCAGACATTCGTTTCAAAAAGAAAACGGCTACCATATTTCTTGCTCATCGATTTCAGGTTTAGGTAATCCGCCTGAGGTCCAGTTGCCGCGATTTTGTTTGGAGTCACTACGGAGATGCTCTTTTTCAGGATCTCTGGATAAAGTGCTGCCACATCTTCTGAAGCTGTGATGTCAATGAAAATACTGTTGCGCAAGTTCATGTCGTACATGTGGCGCATGAAGTCTTTTTTATCGAACTTAGCTCCATTAGCAAGTGTGCTTTCCCACTTGGAAAGTGGCGTTCCATCCTCTTCGAAAATCATTTTTCGGGAATTGGCCATTCCAATGATTTTAATGTTCAATTGGTGATTCTTTTTCAAGAACGTGAACTGCTTCACCAGCTGATTAATAAATGCTTTTCCGACATTTCCTGTACCGATGATAAACAGGTTAATTCGTTTAGTCGAGTAGAGGAAGAAGCTTTCATGGAGTACATTCAGTGCTTTGCTTAAATCATCACGAGAGATTACAGCAGAGATGTTTCGCTCAGACGATCCCTGTGATATGGCTTTGATACTGACGCCATTCTTACCCAGTACGTTGAACATCTGTCCACTCACGCCTACCTGATCGCGCATGTTATTACCTACCAATGCGATGATGGACAGGTTCTTTTCAACCAAAATCGGATCTATGCTGTGATTTTCAATGAGCTCACCGAATTCTTCATTTAGTGCTTTCAAAGCGACTTTATCATCTTTAGCATCAATACCTACACTGATAGAATGCTCTGAAGAAGCTTGTGTGATGAGGATTACGTTGACTTTTGCAGAAGAAAGTGCTCTAAAGAACCGGTACGAAAACTTCGGAATACCCACCATTCCACTACCACTGAGTGTTACCAGTGTAATGTCTTTGATGCTGGAGATACCTCGTATAAGCTGTTTGGTATCATCCCATTCTTTGGTGATGAGCGTTCCTTTTTGCTCTGGTTTGAAGGTATTCTTGATCGTCATCGGAATGCCTTTTTCCAATGCCGGTTGGATGCTCGGAGGATAGATAACCTTCGCTCCAAAGTGTGATAGTTCAAGCGCTTCTTCGTAGGAAACATGCTCGATGAAATTGGCACGCTTGACCATACGTGGATCAGCCGTCATCAGTCCATCCACATCAGTCCATACTTCAAAATGATCAGCTTCCAGAACACCAGCCAGAATTGCTGCCGTATAATCGGAACCACCTCTTCCTAAAGTAGTCGTTTGATTGTCACTGGTAGAGGCGATGAATCCAGGGAACAGGCTCACCTTTGTGAATCCAGACTTAGCATCAATTATTCGCTTGGTCGTCTCTTTGAAGTTTACATTGGCATGGCCAAAGTGATCATCTGTCACAATGTATTGACGGCTATCGAACAGTGTAATGTCGATCCCTTCGTATTGGAAAAACTCTGAAATAATGAGAGAAGAAAGTCGCTCACCAATACTCAAGATGTAGTCAGAACTCCTGGATGTCAGTTCCCTTAGTAGAAAAATACCCTTACAGATGTCCTCAAACTCTTCGATAATCTTGTAGAACTTATCGTCTGGTTTGTTTTCAATCAGGTTGTAGTAAAGCTGCTCGTGTTGCACTTTCACCGTCTCAAAATGTGAGATGTACACGCGATTTCCCGATGCAGCTACTTCACCAATTTGCACCAACTGGTCAGTCACACCACCTACGGCAGAAGTAACCAATACCACTTGCTCTACTTGTGATTGAACAATTTTCGCTACTTGCCTGATGGCTTCTTCACTGCCAACAGATGTTCCTCCAAATTTTAATACTTTCATATCTTGCTTTGGCTTTAAGCTTTTTGCCTTTAGCTCTTTTGATTTTTTAAATGACATTGCCAATGACTAATAGCCAAAGGTCAATGTTTATTTAGATAATGTAACCGAATAGGTCGGGCTTCTCGTTGAGATACTCCCCTAAAAAGTTTCTTTCTTTCATTCTGGTGAGCAGCGGCTGAAAATCTTCTCTAGCTTTCAACTCGATTCCTACCAAAGCAGGACCTTGCTCCCGAGATGTTTTCTTGGTGTATTCAAAATGAACGATATCATCGTCCGGTCCGAGTACCTCAGCCACAAATTCCTTCAATGCGCCTGCTCTTTGTGGGAAACGGATGATAAAGTAATGCATGAGTTCTTCATGAAGCAATGAACGCTCCCTGATTTCCTCCGTACGGGTGATGTCGTTGTTGCTTCCGGACAAAACGCACACGACATTTTTCCCTTTAATTTCGTTTTTATACTGATCGAGAACTGCTACGGATAAGGCTCCGGCAGGTTCCAGAACAATTCCGCTCTCATTGTACATGCTTATCAGCGAGGAGCAGAGTTTTCCTTCGTCTACTAGTGCAATCTCATCCAGGTTTTCCTTGCAAAGTGGAAACGTTACATCGCCCACTTTTTTTACTGCCGCTCCATCCACAAACTTATCGATCTTCTCCAGAGTGACTACCTGGTTTTGTCTGAAAGATTCATGCATTGCAGGAGCTCCAGCTGGTTCTACACCGATGATTTTTGTTTTAGGGCTGAGCAGTTTCATGACGCTGGATACACCAGCAGACAACCCACCTCCACCAACAGGTAAGAATAAATAGTCGATGGTGAATTCCGCATCTCTAAAGAGTTCAAGGCCTACTGTAGCCTGGCCTTCGATGACTTTAGGGTCATCAAAAGGATGTACAAACGTACTGTCATGTGCTTCGCGGTATTCCATCGCTGCTTGATAGGCATCATCGAACGTATCGCCTTTCAGCACGACTTCTACCTGATCTTTGCCAAACATCTTTACCTGCTGCACTTTTTGCTTGGGCGTAGGAGCAGGCATGAATATGACTCCTTTTACTCCTAGCTTGTAACAGGAAAAGGCAACTCCTTGCGCATGATTTCCTGCGCTGGCACAAACCACTCCTTTGGCCAATTCCGCATCAGTGAGGCTGGTAATCTTATTGTAGGCACCACGAATCTTATAGGAACGTACAATCTGTGTGTCTTCACGCTTGAGGTGAATGGACGCACCGTATCGTTCACTTAAGTTGAAACTATACTGAAGTGGTGTCTGATAGATGACCTTGCTCAGGTTATTGTGAGCTTTTTTGACCTCTTCTATCTCCGGACGGAAAGTGGTTTTGACTGTCATATAAACTAATTGAGAATGGAAAATTGAGAGCGAAAAATGGACTTACCTGGATTCCTTATTATCAATTCTCCATTATTTATTCAATGTCGTTTAGTTAAGCATGTCATCTCGAAGTATTGAGAGATCTTCCTTGTAAATGAAACCTACTTATTATTGAAAGGAAGATTTCTCCTGTGTCGAAATGACAATATTTAAGAGCTTAACTAAACGACATTTTTGTTTATTTATGATTAACTGTTTTCTGGGCGAAGCTTTCTTACGGCTTTACCAGCTTGCCACATCTCAGACTCTTCCAACTCCTTAAGCTCTGCTTCCAGCTTCACGCGGTAGTCAGACTGAGAGTTTGCATCGATGGACTTTTGTGCTTCAATACCGTCAGTTACGGATTTGTAAAGCTGCTCGAATACAGGCTTTGTCGCTTCATAGAATGGTCCCATCCAGTCTAGCGCACCCCGCTGAGCAGTGGTAGAACAGTTGGCATACATCCAGTCCATGCCATTTTCAGCGATCAATGGATAAAGAGACTGAGTTGCTTCTTCCACTGTTTCATTGAATGCCTCAGAAGGAGAGTGGCCATTAGCTCTTAGTACTTCGTACTGTGCTCTGAACAGTCCCTGGATAGCACCCATCAACGTTCCTCTTTCACCTGTAAGGTCAGAAGATACTTCTTTGTAGAAATCGGTTTCGAACAAGTATCCCGATCCTACGGCTATTCCAAGAGCAACAACTCTGTCTTTGGCTTTGCCAGTGGCATCCTGATGGATAGCGAAACTAGAGTTCAATCCTTTTCCTTCTACGAAAAGTCTTCTTAGAGATGTTCCAGATCCTTTAGGAGCTACCAGGATTACGTCTACACCTTCTGGTGGTACGATACCTGTTTTTTCTTTGTACGTCACACCAAATCCGTGAGAGAAGTAAAGTGCTTTCCCAGCAGTCAGGTGTTTTTTTACGGTCGGCCAAAGGGCAATCTGGCCAGCGTCTGAAAGAAGAAACTGAAGAATCGTACCTCTTTCGCAAGCTTCTTCCAGTTCAAAAAGTGTTTCACCGGGTACCCATCCGTCGGCTACTGCCTTGTCCCAGGTCTTGGAATCTTTTCTTTGACCTACGATCACGTTGATACCATTGTCTTTCAGGTTGAGTGCCTGACCAGGACCTTGCACACCGTAACCCAATACAGCTACTGTTTCGTCCTTCAGTACTTCCTGCGCTTTTGATAAAGGGAATTCTTCTCTAGTTACTACTTCCTCTTCTACGCCTCCAAAATTGATTTTTGCCATTGTTTTAATTGGTTTGAAAAATGTATTTTAAAATTCTTTTATGCTTAATACGTTGGATTCTGCATCTTCCAATTGCTTGATAAATGCTTCCGTTTTGCGTTTTGATTTTGAGATCGCCACGCGTCCAGATCTAACAAATTCCAAAAGGCCATGTGGCTCTAGTTTTTTGTAAAGATCATGGGTGTCTTTCTTATGACCAGTCTTCTCAATGATGATGTGGTCTTTTTCTATCACAAGGATTCTTGCGCCATTATTTCGTACCAGGTCTTCGATCTTGTTGCCATTCAGGAATACTTGAGTAGGTACTTTGTACAGGGCTATTTCCTGATAGTAAATTTCGTTTTCGTCGTAGACAAATGCTCCAAGTACATCTATCAATTTCCTGATTTGCTTCACCACTTTTTCGATTCGTTCACGAGTGCTGGTAAGCACTATCGTAAATCTGGAAACGCCGGCCACCTCAGTAGTGGATACGTTCAAACTCGTGATGTTGATCTTTCTTCTATTGAAGATGATGGTAATGTGGTTTAATAAACCCGCTTTATCCTCTGTAAGTACCGATAGGGTGAACTCTTTTTCTACCTTATCGGAATGGTCTTCGCTGTATATAGTTGACATAATTGTTTCCTTTAAAAAGAGTTACTCCAATCTGATATCTGATACCGAGGCACCTGATGGCACCATCGGAAATACATTTTCTTCTTTTTCTACTACCACTTCCAGTAGGGAAGGACCGTCTTCAGCTAGCCAGTTGTTAATCGCTGCATCCAAATCTGGACGCTCGGTTATCTTATTGGTATGAATTCCATAGCCTTCAGCGATCTTCTGGAAGTTTGGATTAGTCAATTCCGTAAAACTGTACCGTTTGTCATGGAAAAGCTGTTGCCATTGCCTTACCATCCCGAGGAAGTTGTTGTTAAGTACCAAAATCTTCACCGCGATGTTGCTCTGGAAAATCGTTCCCAGTTCCTGAATGGTCATCTGGAACCCACCATCACCAATTACGGCAACCACTGTTTTGTCCTGACATCCCATTTTAGCCCCCATTGCTGCGGGCAATGAAAAGCCCATGGTACCCAGTCCACCTGACGTTACATTCGCATCCGTACTTTCAAATTCATAATAGCGAGACGCCACCATTTGGTGCTGTCCTACGTCAGTTACCAGAATGGCTTTTCCTTCTGTCTTGTCCGAAATCATCCGAATGACTTCAGCCATTCGTATCTGTCCACTTTCAGGGAATTTTTCTGCCTGAATGACTTTTTCGTCTTCCATCTTGTCGCAATCTCTAAACTCTTGCAGCCATTCCTGGTGACTGTTGGTTTCGGTTTGCTTGATGAGTGAAATCAATGCTTGCTTCGCATCTGCATTGATCGCCACAGTGGTTTTTACGTTCTTATCAATTTCCGAAGGATCTATTTCAATGTGGATCACTTTGGCTTGAGTAGCATAGCGCTTTAGGTCACCGGTCACCCGATCATCAAATCGCATACCTATTGCTATCAACACATCACATTCATTGGTCTTCACATTGGGACCGTAGTTTCCGTGCATCCCCAAGTATCCTACATAGAGCGGATGACTTACAGGTACTGCTGATAATCCCATTAGGGTGGAGGCCATTGGTATACCCGCCTTTTCAGCAAAGGTTAACAACTCTTTTTGCGCTCCTGACAACAATACACCCTGACCAACTAAAATGAAAGGCTTTTTCGCTTCATTGATCAGCTGGGCAGCTTCAGCTACTTTGTCATTCTCTAACTCTGGGTAGGGATGGTAGCTACGTATTTTCGTACACTTTTCATAGGTGTATTCGAATTCCTGAAACTGTGCATCCTTGGTAATGTCTATTAAGACTGGACCAGGTCTTCCTGAGCCTGCAATGTAAAAAGCTCTTGCAATCGCTTCTGGAATTTCCTCAGCCTTTGTTACCTGATAGTTCCATTTGGTAACAGGCATGGAGATACCGACCACATCAGTTTCCTGAAAGGCATCCGTTCCCAAAAGGTGTGAGGGAACCTGTCCGGTAATGGCTACCATAGGCGTGGAGTCTATCTGAGCATCGGCCAATCCAGTAATAAGGTTGGTAGCTCCAGGACCAGAAGTGGCAAAACAGACACCTGTACGGCCAGTGACTCGTGCATATCCCTGTGCGGCATGTGTAGCTCCCTGCTCGTGCCTGGTGAGAATGTGCTCTAACCTGTCAGTGTAGCCATATAGCGCATCGTAGATCGGCATAATCGCGCCGCCCGGATACCCGAATATGACGTCTACACCTTCCTCGATTAAGCATAGTAAGACAGCCTCAGCTCCCGATACCTTGATCGAGGCCTTTTTAGGCTTGTTTGCTACCTCTAGCGTGGGTGTATTCATATTCTTATTCATCTGTTACGCAGCCCTCGGAGGCTGATTTTACGGAGTTGATATACTTTTTCAATATGCCTTTCGTCGCTTTGTAAGGTGGTTTGGTCCATGCCTTACGGCGAGCTTCCATTTCTTCGTCTGGAATTAGTACTTCTAATTTGTTGTTTGTGGCATCAATGCGGATGATGTCGCCATTTTTGATCAGGCCAAGTGGTCCGCCTTCCTGTGCTTCAGGCGTGATGTGTCCCACCACAAATCCATGAGAACCACCTGAAAAACGGCCGTCCGTGATTAATGCCACATCCTTTCCAAGTCCAGCACCCATTACGGCACCTGTCGGCTTAAGCATTTCAGGCATTCCCGGAGCTCCTTTTGGTCCTGACTGTCGGATGACAATCACTTCGCCCTTTTGCACTTCTTTGCCGATACCTTCTAAAGCCTCGAACTCATCTTCATAAATTCTTGCCGGTCCTTCGAATAACTCACCCTCTTTTCCTGTAATCTTAGCTACAGCGCCTTCAGGAGCAAGGTTTCCATACAAGACTTGCAAGTGACCGGTCTTTTTGATTGGTGTGTCGAAGGAATAAATCATTCCCTTCTCATCGGTCAAATCCGGAACTGATTCAAGGTTTTCAGCCATGGTCTTGCCAGTCACGGTCATACAATCACCGTGTAGGTAGCCATTGTTGAGCATGAGTTTCAATACGCCAGGAACGCCACCAATTCTGTGAAGGTCTTCCATGAGGTATTTGCCGGACGGCTTCAAGTCAGCCAGGAACGGTGTTTTGTCGCTGATGCGCTGGAAGTCGTCCAGTGTGATGTCTACATCTGCAGATTTGGCCATGGCAATGAGGTGCAGTACCGCATTGGTGGACCCTCCCAGAATCATTACTGTAGAGATTGCGTTTTCAAATGACTTCTTCGTCATGATATCACTCGGAAGAATATTCTTTTCCATCAGGTTTTTGATGGCAGCACCTACATTCTGTATTTCTTTTTGTTTCGGATCGCCTTCTGCAGGGTTTGACGAACTGAATGGTAAGCTCATTCCCATTGCTTCGATGGCTGAGGCCATGGTGTTTGCAGTGTACATGCCACCACATGCTCCCGGTCCAGGTATGGAGTTCTTGATGATTCCCTGATAGTCTTCATCGGAGATATTTCCTCCAAGTTTAGCACCATACGCTTCAAATGCAGAAACGATGTTTAAGTCTTCACCTTTCCACTTGCCAGGTTTCACGGTTCCGCCATACACCATGATAGATGGTCTGTTTAACCGCGCCATACCCATGATCGATCCGGGCATGTTTTTGTCACAGCCTACCACTGCTACAATGGAGTCATAAAACTGAGCTTGTGCTACGGTCTCAATAGAGTCTGCGATGATATCCCGGGATATCAAAGAGAACCTCATTCCAATAGTTCCATTGGACATGCCATCACTCACTCCTATGGTGTGGTAGATTAAGCCAACCAGATCAGATTCCTTAACACTCTTTTTTACCTGATGAGCCAGGATGTTTAGGTGCATGTTGCATGGATTTCCTTCGAAACCCGTGCTGACGATACCCACCTGTGCTTTCTTGAGATCATCTTCTGTTAGTCCCAGCGCATAAAGTTGGGCCAGTGATCCTGCCTGACTTTCGTCTTGTGTTATTGTCTTACTGTGCTTGTTCAGTTCGTTTGCCATCTTATACTATAGTGAGTCCGCGGTACTCGTCAAACATTACTTTTTGCTGGTAGACTTCCAATAAGTTATGACCTATGGAGTCGTCCCATTTTTTCTTAAATTTTTCTCCGTTTACTGAGCTGATGTGTGTGATTTCAGTAGCAGTGCCACAGAAAAATGCATGATCAGCTTTGTAAAGCTCTTCAGGAGAGATGTCTTTTTCGGTTACTTTGATATTAAGCTCTTCACAGATCTCCATGATGGTGCTTCGAGTGATTCCCGGTAGGATGTTTCCAAGCTTAGGAGTAAATAGCTCGCCATCTTTTTCATAGAAGATATTGCTGCCCGGTCCTTCGGAGATGAACCCTTCATGATCCAGAAGAATTGCCTCATCAAATCCCAATTTCTTGGCTTCAGCAGATGCCAGGGTGTTGGCAGAATAGTTGCCAATGATCTTTGCCTCAACCGGGGTGGATTTCGGGCTTGGCTTCAGGTAGGAGGAAATCATGGTATTGAGGGGCTCAAAACCAGGGTACTTCGCCCACTTCCAGGCCGTCATGAAAAAGTGTGTTTCCTTAGCGGGAGCCAATATCATGTTTGGTCCAGCATACACCAATGGCCGAATATAGGCATTGGTTAAGCTATTTCGATCGATCAGCTCATAGGCGATTTTGATCATGTCTTCTACTGAGTAGGGGAGTTTTAGGAAGACTTTTTCTGCCGAATCTTTGAGTCGCTGAAAATGATCATGTGCCTTAAAAATGTTAAAGCCATTTCCATTATTATAGGACCGGATGCCGTCAAAGACTCCGGTTCCATAATGGAGCGTCTGGGAAAAAAGGCTCGCTTTAGCGTCTTTAGCCTTGATCCATTCTCCATCCAGGAAAACCTCTGTGCGATCGTCGTAATACATAGTGTTCATTTGGGTTAAAAAAAAGCGCCATCCCGGTGGGAATGGCGCTTTGTATTTATTTTATGTTTTTAGCTAAATACAGCCATTCCCCTTCTCAGCCACGCTAATGACTAGAATAATAATTGGTGTAATGACAATATTTGCAAGGATTCTTTTCATATCGGATTCAAAGCTAATAGATAAGGTTACAAAAGAACAAGTAACCTAAATGATTTTTACCCAGAAATAGTAATAAATACGATTTCTACCAGTCATTTTTGGCTTTTTTTGGTCGAATTGATATGGGTATGGCTGTTTTTAATACAATTCTAAAGTTTAGTTCGGAAAATTGTAGGGTTTTGATTTAAATGGCATCATTTAACAATTTAATTGTCTCCATTAAGCTATTGATCTTTTATTAAAAATGGGTTGATCGTTTTAATTCATAGGTAAAGAGGGTATGTTTAAAATAAATAAAAGGCAAGATTTATTCAGGGTAGAATGAGCTGTGATTCAAATTTACTTTTGGATTTTCTTGCTGTAACAGGTGTATGGGCATGACATCTTTATGAGGATTGTCCAACTCACACCTCAAGGTGGGATATATGGGAAGTCTTAATAGGGTGTGATTCTCAGTAAACAATAATTGGGATAATGGTACGATGTAGTTGTTGTTTTTTACTTCTAATGAGTTTATCAGTGATATCTTGTGATTTCGAAGAGAAACCAAGGCAAGACGTTTCTATTGACGATGAGGGGGCTGAGTTGCTAAAAAAGCTTCAGGAAAAGTTTGCGTTTGAGCAGATCATAATCTACCGAACGGAAGATTATGAGGATAAACCAAATCTCCTTAGAATGGAGTTTTGGAATGGCGAAAACTTACCCAAGGAAGGGGATGATAGTTTTGAGTTACAAAATCAAATTGCTTACTCCTTATTTCCGCACCTCAATAAAAATGAGATCGTGGGAATAGAGAAATTTGAAGTCTGGCTGACTGAGCATGACGGCAAGCTGTTTTTTAATCATGGAGAGAGTCAGGTTTTGCCGCTATTAGTTATAGATGAAAAGTTGCGTCCTTCCTCTAGACCATTGGGGACCTGGAAAGAATGAAATTTTATTACAGCGTTGGATTATTTGGATTTCACTTTTATTGATTTTCGTTGTGATATTGGCCGTGCTCGGCTAGCGAGAGTTGATATGGAAGAGATAGATCTCTCCTTCGTCGAGCTGACAAAAGCTGCGGGAATTGGAGCTTCCACACCCTTTGGAGCGCCTGGCTAAGGATGGGGTAGATGAAAGTACTTTATGATGTGATTCCTGCCTGCGCAGGAATGACGGTGTGGTAAGTAGAAAGCTGTCAGGGATTGCCGCGTCTGGCTTGTGGGCCAGTCCCGCAATGACGGCTGGTGAGAGTTGAAATGGAAGAGATAGATCTCTTCTTCTTCGAGATGACAAAAGCTGCAAGAGTTGGAGTTTTCATACTCTTTGGGAACGCCTGGTTAAGGCCGAAGTAGATGAAAGTTCTTTGTCATGTGATTCCTGCCTGCGCCAGGAATGACGGTCAAGGTAATGAGAAAGCCGTCAGTAGATTGCCGAATTTGGCTTGTGAGCCAGTCTCGCAATGACGGCTAGTGAGTTGGTATGGAAGAGATAGATCTCTCTCTCCTCTCCTTCGTCGAGATGACAAAAGCTGCAAGAGTTGGAGCTTCCGCACTCTTTGGGAACGCCTGGTTGGAGCTAAGTAGATGAAAGTTCTTTATCATGTGATTCCTGCCTGCGCAGGAATGACGGTCAAGGTAATGAGAAAGCCGTCAGGGATTGCCGAATCTGGCTTGCTAGCCAGTCTCGCAAAGACGGCTGGTGAGAGTTGATATGGAAGAGGTAGATCTCTCCTGCGTCGAGATGACAAAGGCTGCGAGAGTGATAGCTTCCACACTTTTTGGGAAAGCCTGGTTTGGACTGAGTAGATGGAAGTTCTTTGTCATGTGATTCCTGCCTGCGCAGGAATGACGGT
>JAMWZA010000079.1 GCA_024305105.1 Marinoscillum sp. | reverse complement strand
GGATTCGGCTCCTGCCGGGGCTGGTGTTTCACCGACATCTCTACGATGAACGCCAGGGTTCAAAATGATCATCCAACAATGTGCCAGTGATAACACCAGAAAAGGGGTAGAGGGTATGAGTCGCTCATTAAACGTACGTTTCAAGTCGGCCATATGCTGTTTTTCAAAACCTTTTATCAAATGACCCGTCGTTAAATTCATATACTCCACCAGCGGCCATTCCAAAAAGTAAATTGTTGTTATTGTCGTTATAAATAGACCAAATCATTGGTGTCGAAAGCGTATTGTCGATAGTAACATTGGTCAGGTTTTTGCCATCATATTTCCAAGCTCCCGAATCTCTATCTCCAAACCAAATGTTTCCTTCTGCATCTTCTTCCATCGCAAAAACCGATTGTAGTCCCGTATTTTTAGCTAATTGTCCCGTTTTAATGTTTTCTTGAAACTCATTCATTGGAATTAGTTTTCCTTGTTTTTTGGAGAAATGCGTAATGGAGTCAGCATGTTTAAGGAGTACACCAATTCCATTATTCCCTATCCAAATTCTGTCTTTTGAATCTACCAACACACTTCGTATATGGATTAGCTCATTATCTTCAATGTTTAATTTTTCATGTCCATAAACTTCTACTACTTCCCCGTCGTAGCGGAACAATGCTGAATAGGTTGCAATCCAAACTCGGTCTGCTTTATCTGTTGAGATACCAGTTACACCAAATGAATTATAGGGGTCAATAGGCATGGGCTTTGGAAAGATTAGGTAATTCATATTCATTCCATCAAAACGGTTTATTCCGTCTTCCTCTCCCGCATAAAACCATAAGTTTCCGGTTGTAGCATTCCAATCTGATTTCGGAGAATCAAACTCAGTCGAAAAACTCGTGAATTTACCTCCGTCATAGCTATTCACACCTCTTGCCGTTACAATCCAAATTACACCGTTTTTATCTTCTTGAATCGAACGGATTTGATTGTTTTGTAAACCGTCCTTTGTTGTAAAGTATTTAAATGTTTTTCCATCATAATAGCATACTCCTTCATGATGACTTCCAAACCAATAATTGCCCTGACTGTCCTGAAAAATAGCACGTATGCCAGAAGTGAATTTTAACGTGTCATTTTGTGAAGTCCTTACCAATTCAGAATGTTCAGTTTTCTTACTTTCAGAACACGAAAAGTTCATAGACAACAGGAGTAATAGGTAAATCAGATTTCTGTTCATTTAGGGGTTTTCTTATAGGACGCACGACAATATAGTGTTTTTAAGACTAGTTCATCCAAAGCTATACTTCGCTGATTATACTCCTGCCGGTGCTGGTGTTTCACCAAGAACCCTACAAAGAACGGTAGGGGTCAAATTGATATTACAAATGGTGTGCTGTTTACCAACTAAGGGCTAAGTTTCACATGGTCATATGAACCTCGATAGCCATCGAGGTGGTTCGAATATTCATTTTAGTCTGTTGTTGTATGACGTTTCTCTTTTTGCAGTGTTCTTTTCTTCGATTTTCGTTTATATTCGGCAATGAACTTGCTGATTTCTTCTTTGTCTCTTTCAGTGAGATGTTCACTTTCAATAATGAAATCCACACCATTTGGTTCTTTAATAAAGCTCATGTCTTTTAGGTTTTAAAGTATTTCTCTACAAGTTTTTTTGAAGCATCTGTTGGAATTATCATTTTGTGTCCCCCAAAATGATAAGCACCCAAAGTTGATTCATAATGTTTGATCAACTGTGTTTTAGCAGTAAACGCTACAAAACCATCATTATCATGTCTAAACGAGAGTTTGCATGCATAGGCAACTAGATTTCCCGGAATACCTTCATATAGTTTGTCCTCTCCTATATTGAACGGTGCGCTTTCAAGCAAGTTCAAGTAAACATGATCACTTTCAATAGTCACACTCATCAAACCTTGTATCACCGTTGGATTGTTAACAATCGTTAGTTTGAAAACTTCTCGTTTGTTATTCGACAATTCCGTAATCCAACTAAAATCCCATCCTGACTGCTTGGTTATGGTTATTAAATCACTTTTTGTTAGCCTGGAAACTTCTGTTTAAAAACTGTCTCCTGAAATTCTATTGCGAATAGAATTCGTCAAGTCATCTATCCAAAAATCAAGATTCTCCTGTTTCTTAGTCATCAAGTAAATTTAATAATTCTGAATGGAGAATTTAGGAGGAACTTTTGGTTTCAATTGATCCTCCAATAATGTGCCAGTGATATCACCAGTAAACACGTAACGGGTATAAATCGATGCTACAGTGAACCGCTCATTATGCGACCGTTTCAAGTCGGTCGAATGCTATTTTCAAAACCAGTTAACAAATGATCCTTCGTTAAATTATAAGTCTGTTTTGAGGCGTTGAGGTAGGATTTCGTCCCGGCGGGGAACCGCAATTAACAGGTTCATAAATTTTGTCCACTGTGCAGAGTTCACAACTCTGTTAGCAAGCTCAAGTACGCCAATTGCTTATTCCTTGGTTACACAAGGAAAATCCTCCAAGAATTCGGCTATGGTAATGCCCTTTTCAAAATGCCAAAAAAGTGTCTGAAATGTCACACGAGTTTCGGTAAAAATAGGTTGACCGTTCTGGATCCACAGTTATATATCCTCAGATGTGCGGTGATTCAAATAACCACTGAACCTTCGTAATTCATTTAACGCCCTATTTGTTATAGACCGTGTTGTGATGAGTGATTTTTTCAGGGTTCAGTTCAACGACTTTAACCGTCCTTAGAAACAATTATTGGCGTCTTCTTATATTTCTTAAATTCAATAAGTTTTTGATAAGCCTTTTCCAATCCAACTATAATCTTATCTGTATTGTTCATTTTAGTCAATTTTGTATTTACTTTTTAAATCGTCCCACAATCGTTGGTTATTAATGATCGTCCCTTTTGTGTTTTTATGAGCGACTATTTGATATGGTTCACCCGAGTTGTCAATAAACATCCATTCGTCAACTAGTAGTTCGAATATCGAAAAGAAGTTTTTTAGTCCATTCTCATATCAATGCATTAATAAAAGATGACAGTCTTTTTTTAGACGGTACTAACAGTCACTAATCGTTTTTCAAATTAGAGATTTTACCATCACCAGACAACTGATACCAACATCTGGGAAGAAAATATCCGCCAGCTGGCGGAAAGATGATTCGGAGAAGGATTTTTCAAGGGTTGAAATTTCAGACGCACTGTCCAAGTTCTTGGCTGCAGGTTTCTTACTCCATCAAAACCTTCTGTCCAGTATTGGCACTTCGGGTCGCTGCATCGAGGATTTCCATTACGACCATGTTGTTTTCTAGAGCAGATAAGTCTGTGGGCCAGACATCCAACTCACCTCGGATCACCGCCGCAAAGTAGGAGAAGGGGTCATCCAGCGGAGCTGCTCGTTCTTCCATCACATAGGTTTCTTCAGTGTAACCGTCATACCCCTCGCTGATGCGTACCCGTAGGTCGTGCCGGTTATCCGAATAGACCACTCCGGATAAGCCATAGATTTCCATATCCTTTCGTCCGATTGGCCAGTTCCACGAACCATGGACTACTACCACAGACTTTTCATATTCCAGCAGAATGATTGCTTCATCATCTACTTTCGGGTTGTTTTCAGGCTGGAGCTGTGTGGTAATGGCCGTGACGCTTTTTGGCCGCTGACCATCCATCAGCCAGGTAGCCAGGTTGGCGCCGTAGCAGCCAAAATCAATCACCGCACCGCCACCGTTTTTCTTGGGATCAGTGAGCCAGTCCAAAAACTCGCTGTTGATTCCAATTTTTTTGGGTCCTTTATGTCCGTTTCGAACCACTATTTTTCGGATGTCGCCAATGGTATTTTCATTTTTGACGAGATCATAAGCTTTGTGATTTGTGGGATACCAGGTGGTTTCGTAGTTGGTGAGCAGGTGTATGTTGTGCTTTTTGGCAAGTCTTTCCATTTTACGGGCATGCTGGAGGTTGACGGCCAGAGGCTTCTCCACCATCACATGGATGCCTAAAGGCGCACACTTTTCCACTACCGCCAGGTGTTCGTAGATGGTCCCAAAAGCGGTTACTGCTTCGGGTTGCTTTGCCGCAATGAGCTCGTCCATACTATCGAACACCAGGTCCATGGAGTAGCCATGTTGTTCTGCATAGCGATGGGCCAGTTCTTTGTTCGTCTCCACTATACCTACGATCTCAATATCTCCGCGTTCCTGACTCCCAAAGATCCAATGCACATGCGTGTGCGTGAGACCGATCACACCGACTTTTAAGGGATTGTTCCGGGCGACTAGCTGAACGGTTAGGAGTAGGTAAAAACTGGTAAGCAGTAGCAAGTTGTTCCTTTTCATCTTGATTTATGGGGTTTGGAAATACGCTTTTTTTAGTAATGTTGGTTTAGATAGGAAAGATAGTGTTTTATGCAGGTTATTCTAAATCACGCTTCTCCAGAGCTTTGCTGAGTGCTTCTCTTTGCTCGTTATTGCTTGTGGCTAGATGCAAATAACGTGCGGTAGAAATGTCAATTCCCTAAAGCCATTTTGCACTGTACTATAAATGGCCATACCGATCAAGAAACCGAATATCCGTGAATCGGATTCCCAATGGGGAGACGCTCCCTTAGTCAGCGAGATTAATAATGATTGAAAATTTCAGGCTTCCAAGAGGTAGATGTCTCTCCCGATAACTATTGGGATCGACATGATAACTGAGTTGTGAAAAATAAAAAACCCAAAACTTAGAACCTAAAACCTAACAACCTAAACAGGCTCCTGCTGGCTCAGGCAATGGAAGCTACCCAGTCCCCAGACGATATCCGTAGAGTCAATACCGATTACTTTTCGGTCGGTGAACTGATTTTGTAGGATTTCCAGAGCAATCGGATCGTTCTTTTCATCCCGATAAGTAGGCACTACCACGCATTCGTTGGCTATATAGAAATTGGCATAAGATGCCGGCAATCGCTGATCGTCATGCACCACCGGTTTGGGCATGGGCAGCTCTACGACATTGAGCGGTGAGCCGTCGGGCATTTTAAATGCTTTCAACACTTCCAGGTTTTCAGCAAGTGGCTGGTGGTTCTCATCGGCTTCATTTGGCTCGACCACCGTCACCACGGTGTTGTTATTGACAAAGCGCGTGATGTCGTCTACATGGCCATCGGTATCATCACCGACTATTCCATCACCTATCCACCAAATGTCTTTAGCGCCGTAGTAATCTTTTAAGTAGCCTTCAATCTGCTCCTGGTTCAGATGAGGGTTTCTGTTTTTATTGAGCAAACAAGCGGTAGTGGTCAGGATGATTCCCTGATCGTTGAAGTCGACCGATCCGCCTTCCATCACTATCCCGGGATTAAAGGTTTTTAACCCTATTTGCTCGGCTACTTTGGTTGGAATCTGGTTATCCAGATCATACGGTGGGTATTTTTCACCCCAGGCATTATATCCCCAGTTGATAATCGCTTTTTCGCCTTCCTTAATCACGAATGCCGGACCGTGATCGCGACACCAGGCATCGTTTGTGGGATGTTGGTAGAATTTGATTTTGGTCAGGTCAGCCCCAATGTCCCTTAGGTAGGTCATCGCTTTGGCTTGCATTTTATCATTGACGATGTTGATGCAAACTTCTTCGCCTTTGGCCACTTCACGAATAAACTCACAGTAGGGTTGATAGATCGATTCGATCTTTCCTGGCCATGAGTTCGTGTTGTGAGGCCAGCTAAGCCAGGTGGCCCGATGTGGATGCCATTCTGCCGGGAACCGAAATCCCTCTGCTTTAGGTGTGCTCATTCTTCGTCGATGAATCGTTTCTCAATAGGCGCATAGGCATCGATCCGCCGATCACGCAAAAACGGCCAGTGGACTCTGTAGCTATCGGTTTTATCCAGATTCACAGGAACGACCTTCACAATTTCTTCCAAATGTGGCGCTTTGTAATCCAGCCAGCCGAAAGCGTTGGTCACATACGAACCTCCCCAAAACTGCATGTCACCCTCTATGCCGGTACGGTTTACACCAATTACCGGAATGCCATTAGCCACCGCATGGGATTGCTGAATGGTCTGCCACGCGTTGTGCTGCTCCGCATTGGTTTGCTCATCCTGACTGTTGTGCCAGCCGATAGCAGTAGGGTAGAAGAGCATCTCAGCGCCTTTCAAGGCGGTAATGCGAGCAGCTTCCGGATACCACTGATCCCAGCATACCAGCACACCGATTTTGGCGTATTTCGTTTCAAAAGTTTTGAATCCGAGATCACCAGGAGTAAAGTAGAATTTCTCAAAATACCCCGGATCGTCTGGAATGTGCATTTTGCGGTACTTGCCAAGATAGGTGCCATCCGCATCGATTACGGCTGCAGTATTGTGGTAAAGACCCTGTGCTCTTTTTTCGAAAAGCGAAGCAACGATTACCACGTTATTTTTCCTGGCTACCTCACAGAATTTATCGGTCGTTGGGCCAGGAATGGCTTCCGCCAGATTGAAGTTGTCATAGTCTTCTACATCACAGAAATACTTGGAACCAAAAAGCTCCTGTAAGCAGATAATCTGTGCTCCCTGTGCTGCTGCTTCTTCGATTCCTGAGATTGCTTTTTGTAAATTATCTCCTAAATCATCGCTACAAGCGTTTTGAACCAGACCAATATTTACGATTCTTTCTTTTGCCATATCAATGTGTCAACTTCAATTGGGTCGGTGAAGTTCGGGAATTGTACGAGAAATTGAAAAGATAAGTTCACTCTTCGCATGGATTATATTTAAAGCCGCTTTGTCACCTTTAGTTGCCATTTTTCTCCCAGGTTATATGGCCTGGAAATATCTACCAGAGAGTATCCATACACAGCCAGTCCAGTGCCTGCGGCAATAGCGATCAGCGGGAGTGTCACGGGCTCGTTGGCGTTGAATGACGTAAGGTTGGTTCCAACTGCCCATCCAAGACCGGTAACCCCAGCGATCACTAATCCAGTACCAGCTACTGCGGCGGAGTAGCGAAAGATTTTTTGAGACTTATTGGCTTTACTTGCACATACAATTCGAGTAATTTGATGGATGGCAATGGTGTCTTTATTGCTTATTAAATAGTTGTCGGTCACCAAAGGATTCTCCAAACGTTTGATAGCACCTTCAGAGGTAAAAACCTTGATGATGTCGGTTTTCACAACCCTGGTTTTGGAAGGGTTATTACTTTTGAATAAAACCAGTTCATTGCTCTGAGCAGAAAGATGATATTGAAATGAAAAGAGTAAAACGCAGAAAAGTGTTCTTACGGAGTGATTCATTTGATAGGGTTAATCATTTTTCTCAGACACTTTAAGAATCCAACTGGTCTTCAGGTTAAAACTGCGCTGCATTCCGGTGATGTGATATCCAATAATTCCTACGCCAATACCTCCAGCCATCAGGGCAAGTGGTGGTCCCGAGGACTGCTTCTCAGGAAAAAGATAAGAATCTCCAGATCCAGACGCTATCGCCAGACCTACGAGTCCTGAAAAAGTAAAGAATGCTCCCGCAGCGCTCATGGAATAGCCAGCTACATTTTGCCCAACGCCGACACGTGTTTTGCACCTGATCCGTCCAATCATGTTAATCGGAATCGTGTCCGAATTGCTGATAATCTGATGTTCAGTGAGGGTATATTCCGAAAAATCATAGGAAGTCCCATCGAGCATTTTTAATTGAATCTCACCTGATTTTACAAGGCGCTGTTTATCAGGCTTTGCTCTTTTCTCGAGAATGAGATGCTGTGCATGAGCTGAAACCAGTCCAAAAAGGAGTAAGATGGGGGCGAGAGTCTTGAGAAAAAATGTCATCAGCTACAATAGTCTTATGTATTGAAGATAACGAAATTAGATCAGATATTAAAATAGTGAACTCTTACTTGCGGCCACCTTTTCTTCGTCCGCCTTTTCCACCACCTCTGTATGGTTTTGGGCTATATGCCGGCCCATCTCCTATATGCGAAGGGATCTTCGCTTTAGGTACCGGTTTGCCTAGTAGGTTTTCGATGCTCAGAAATTTTGACTGCTCTTTTTCGTTGACAAATGTGAACGCCGCACCCGTACTGGCAGCTCGTGCTGTTCGGCCGATTCGGTGAATGTAATCTTCGCCATCGTTAGGTACGTCGTAGTTGATCACAATGTCTATGTCCTCCACGTCGATTCCTCTGGAGAGGATGTCTGTCGCGACAAGCACCTTGAGCTTTTTCTGTTTGAATGCACTCAGTACCTGCTCACGTGTTTTTTGCTCCAGGTCTGAATGAATTTCTTCTGCTGGCACGTCATTTCTTTTCAGCTCTTTGGTTAGTCGCTTGGCATTGTCTTTAGTAGAGCAGAAGATGATGACACTTCTCAGGAAGTCAGCTTTTAGGATGTGCTTTGCCAGATCGATTTTTTGCCCATCGTAGCAGACAAATGCCGCCTGAACAATTTTCTCGTTCGGTTTCGAAATGGCAATACTTATTTCTTCCGGATTTTTTAGAATCTTTTTTGACAGTTCTCGGATTTTGGCGGGCATTGTGGCTGAAAAGAGTAAGGTCTGACGCTCTTTAGGTAAATACCCAATGATCTTTGTGATGTCTTCATTGAATCCCATGTCCAGCATGCGGTCCGCTTCATCGAGCACCAGCACTTCGAGTTTTCCCACTTTCACATAGTTCATGTTTAAGTGTGCGATAAGTCTGCCCGGCGTACCAATGATGATATCTGCTCCTTCTGATAAAGCTTTTTTCTCCCGGTCAAACGATTGGCCGTCACCACCACCATAAACAGCAAGCGAGCTCACCGAAGTATAGTAGGAGAGTCCTTCCAGCTGCTGGTCGATCTGTACAGCCAGTTCGCGCGTGGGTACGATAACCAGTGCTTTAATTTGACCATCCTCTGGCTGCTCCAATATCCGGTTGATCAGAGGCAGCAAAAACGCAGCTGTTTTCCCTGTCCCCGTCTGGGCAGCAGCGATGATGTCTTTTTTGGCTAATATGAGTGGGATAGTTGCTTCCTGAACAGGAGTAGCATTTTCGAATCCGATCGCATCGATTCCCTCGAGCAACTTTGGATTCAGTTTAAATTCTGAAAATTTCAAATTACTTTGTTTCTTTTATGCCCCTAAAATTAAGCAAACTCAGGAGATTCATGAACCTAAAGCAAGAATGGTTTTGGTATAGTGACCTTTTTTTCAAGAAATAAGAGATCAAGCCAATTTTTGAATTGCCTGATATTTTGAGTTTCATCGTCACATTTAGCTTATATAGCTGCGGAAATCATGTCAAGCTGAATGAGGGTGATTCCTTGTTGAAGAGGTGTTTTTGTTAGTATGATTGGGTTTTTTAAGGAATTCTCGTTGTAGTAGTGCGTTCTTTGATTCTAGCGTAATAAGGAGGTTTATGCCTTGAGTTGAGCAGTTTTTTTATGCTTTATTAGTGGTATTGTTGAGTTATTGATGTGGTGCAAAATATACAATGCAAACGTTTACAAATTACATTTATTGATATAACTAACCTTATTATATGATGAAAATTACTAAATATTTAAAATCAATAACATTTCTTCTTATGCTTTTTAACGCTCCTTTGCTTAGCGCTCAGTGCCCTACCTTGGTATGGAGTGATGAGTTTGATGGTGCTAGTCTTGATCTTACAAAATGGGAGCCACAAATCGGTGATGGATGTGCCGAAGGTATCTGTGGCTGGGGTAATAATGAGCTGCAATACTATAAAGCAGAAAATGCGGTGGTCAGTAATGGGACATTAAAAATTATCGCAAAAAAGGAAAGAGTGAAATCTAAGGCATACACATCTGCGCGTTTACGCACAAAAGGATTGGCTGATTTCACGTTTGGTCGTTTCGAAGCAAGAATAAAATTACCTACTGGGCAAGGGTTGTGGCCTGCATTTTGGATGCTTTCTACTAACGAGCCTTATGGTGGTTGGCCACAAAGTGGTGAAATTGATATTATGGAGTATCTGGGCCAACATCCAGAAGAAGTCTTCGGAACCATACACTATGGTGACCCATATCCTGATAACCAGTTTCAAGGAACACCATTTAAATTTTATAACGGTAACACTTTTAACCAGGGGTTTCATGAGTTTTCTATTGAGTGGGGGCCAGGTGTTATTCGTTGGTATGTAGACGATGTGTTATATCAAACGTTAACAAGTGATGATGTGGCACCATACAACTGGCCATTTGATGCTGGGAATCAGATGCATTTTCTTCTTAATATTGCCGTAGGTGGTAATTTGCCTGGTGATCCAGATGCATCTACTCCATTTCCAAGTCAGATGGAAGTGGATTATGTAAGGGTTTATGACAATGGTTTCAATCCATCCATCTCCGGTGATCGATTAGTCGATTATCAAGCTTCTGGAGAAGTTTACACCATTAACAACGCGCCTAATAATGCTAATTTTTCCTGGACTGTTCCTGCTGGAGCTACTGTTGTAAGTGGAGCGGGAACATCAAGTGTAACTGTAGACTGGGGTAGTGAAAGTGGTAATTTGCTCTGTGATGTGACTACTGATTGTGTAGCGGATCAGTATCTGATTGACGTAACGGTAGATCCTAACTACTTATTAAATTTCACTTTCGAAAACTTTGATGAAGCAGCTAATGTTAGTCTTATTTCTAGTAATGGTACTTTGACAGAAGTAAGTAACCCAGATGCATCAGGAATTAATTCATCAGCCATCAGTGCCGAATACGTAAGAGACAGCCAGACTCAATACGATGTGATTGCCTATAGCACATCAGCTATTTCTGATGCTGACCTTTACAGCTCTCGTCTGGAAAAATTTTACATGGATGTGCTGACACAAGCGCCTGTAGGTACGGAAGTGATCATCCAATTAGAAAACAGCGCGGTAGCCACTGCTACTAATTATCCCTCTGGTCGACATAGCAGATATGTTGGAAAAATAACACAAAATGGTTCTTGGAATCGAATGGCTTTCGACTTTTTGGATAAGCCGGATGGTGCTGCTGATCCTTCAGCAGTAGATAACATCATTATATTGTTTTCGTCTAATTCTTTCACAGGTGATACGTATTATTGGGACAACTTTAATAGTTATCAGGCGGATGACGGATCAGGTACGTCTAATTCAGCCCCTAATGCTTCATTTACGTATGCGGCTACTGATTTATCAGTGGACTTTGATGCTTCCGGAAGCTCAGATAGTGATGGTTTAATCAGTAGCTATGCTTGGGATTATGGAGATGGTAATTCGGGGTCTGGTCAGTTGGCTAGCCACAGTTTTACTTCGTCAGGAGATTATACAGTAACACTCACTGTAATTGATGATGGAGGGGCAACAGACAGCCAGTCACAAGTTGTGACGGTTTCCGACGGAGCAACATCTGACCCGGTTTCAGTACATGTTCAGGCAATTGCTACGGGTTCATCAAATGCTGGTCAGGGCCAAAAGTATGGAACCGCTACAGTAACTATTCATGATGATCTAGAAAACGCAGTAGCTGATGTAACAGTATCGGGCACATTTTCAGGAACATTTTCAGAATCAGTAATTGGAGTGACAGGCTCTGACGGTACAGTTACCTTCACAACCTCTGCAAGCGCAAAAGGTGGAGTGACAGTAGATTTTTGTGTGGATGATCTAACTCATGCTTCGCTGGCGTATGATAGCAACCTGAACGATGTAAGTTGTACCAGTGGTTCTGCCAGGTTAGGTAGTTCTTTCGGTACCACTGAATCGAATCAGGTACTTGTTTATCCTAATCCCGTGAAAGATTTTCTTTACATTAATTTTGGAGATCACCAGCCGATAGCAGTCAGATTATTTAATATGTCTGGAATGCTTCTTGGAGATTTTGGTCAATCTAATAAACTAAACATGTCAGCCTTCAAATCGGGCATCTATTTCCTTGAAGTTGTTCATGCAGAAGGAACTGAGCGCATAAGAATAGTTAAATAATTAAAATTTTGAACTCATCTAATGAACCCTCTCAGCTCTGAAGGGGTTTATTTTTTACAAGCCAAGTATAACTACACCTTGTTCAAAGACAATGTCAACCGGAATATCCTGAGATTCTAATTTATCCAGATCTGCTTGAAGGTCAGTTCCGATTACTCCTTTCTCAGCAACTAATTCACTGACAGCTTTATAATCGCCTTCTCCTTGTAGTGTTAAAATGATTTCTGAAAGCGAGTTCATTGCGGTTTTCATTTTTTCATAATCCACCATGTAAGTGCCGTCTTCTTGTTTGCTGAAGGCACCCATTTCTTTGAAGAAATTGAATCGGATCATGTTGGCTGTGCCATGGGCGCTTGCAGCTCCAAAACGCACTGATCGGAAAATACCGGACATAAAGGTTGTGTAGTAATCCTTAATGTCACCTTCCAACTCACCTTTTTCATGGAGCTGAGTGATCATGTAGAGTCCCAGAATGTCGGCTTTTCCTTCTTCCAGAGCTGAGCCGTGTTCTTTCAGTGCCGAACGGACAGTTCCTTTGCCATTGATGGTGTTTTTGATTCCCAATCCATGAGCCACTTCATGAAACATGGTATTGCTAAAGAAAGCATCAAAAGTGATGTATTGTTGCTGCTCGGGTGTGATTAGTACTTTCGAGATAGGCATCAAAATCTCATCAAACTTAGCTCTCATGGCGTTTTTTAGTTGAAGTCTACGAGAACCTTTAGCGAGCTGTACTTCCTCATCATTAGGTAGGTTAATGGCTATAGTCTTAGATCCGGCATTGCAATCACCTGCATAATAGACCACATCGTATGCATTCAAATCCGCATCGCTACCTGGCTTTTCTGCTTTGTATTTTTCGGGAACAGGAAGTCCAACCTGAAGCTCTGGTAAGTAGTCAGCGTATTTGGATAGGCGATCACTCCACTGTTTGTCTTTGACCAGAACATAGGCTTCATGAGCCGCCTTGTAATTATACAACGCATCTTCATAATTCTCTATTGGTCCAATCACTACGTCTATTCCATTGGTTTTCATGTCCATCCATGCCATGTCGGATGGTTGGTAGTTGTCGTCTAGCAAGGCATCAGCTCGAAGTGATAAGTATTTTTTCAAGCCAGCATCTTCGGCCAGCTCCGCACATTCCCTCAGTAGATTAGAGACAGTCTGTACTTCCTCTTCAAACATCTCGTGGTAAGGAATAGCAATTAGATTACCCTCATCATTTCTTCTGATGAAAGTATAGAAACTGGACTTACCTTCCAGTTCGGCTGCTTCGAACTCTTCTTTCGTCATGTCAGCCGGGTAGAAGTTCGCTCCAGCGGGTTTTGCACCGACACCATCAATAAATGGCTCATTGTTCGCTAATCGATCCCACGGACCATAGTTGATTTGTATGTATTGTTTTGTGGCTTCATCAGGGGTAGCGGCTAGTAGGGAATCTTTTTTTCCATAAGCCTCATACCAAAACATCTTATCCATGATTTTCGCTGCTTCTATTAATTTCGGAATCATGGCTTTTTCGGACTCACTAAGCTGTGAGAGATCTGTGATAAGCTGTACACTTTTATAATCAGCGAGCTTTTCTTCCATAGGAGAGAGTTGGTTATCTGCGGGTACTTCTTTCTTTTTGGGTTGTGAACAAGCTAGCATCAGTAGTAATGCTCCAACGAGTAGTTTGGATAAATGCGTCATCAGTTTTGGGTTAAAGTTTGAAGACCGAAAGTTACGTATTAGACACAAAAAAAGCGCCTCCAATGGAAGCGCTTTCTACTTTCAGGTTAACTTATATTAATTATTGAGTTTGTAAGCGGCTACCTGATTTCCAAAAAAGGTAGGCACAAATAAGGTCATCGTTTGCTCGTCAAACTCGATATCCGCCGCATTGGCACCAATTTCCTTGGTATCAAGAATCAGTTGTTTTTCCCAGTTAGAAGTCACATAATACACCTCACCATTCCAGTTGGATACCAGGTAATCTACACCAACTTTCACTATACCATCTCCACCAGGGATGGAATCGACTACAGGAGTAATTTCCTCTGTGGTGTAATCTATTGACCTAAAGTCGCCAGCACCGAATGTGGCGAGCATCATTTTTTCACCATCGTGAAACAATCCGTTTGGACCTCCAAGATTCACGCCTTCCATCCAAGTGGTGAGCACGCCTTTAGGGGAGTATTTGTGAAGTTTGTTGGTGTTGGAATCACTGAAATAGACATTGCCTTCATCGTCAGTGGCTATGTCATTGAGGAATTGAGCCGCCTCGACGGGCACACGTTCGGTAATGTCACCAGTTGTCACGTCTACGATGACCAGTTCATCAATATTGGTGACATACAGCTTGTTTCCGATCATCCCCATTCCTTTTGGTGCATCCAACCCGGTGATCCATTTCAGTTCAATGATTGAACCATCTTTAGGAGAAACTTTGGCAATAAATCCATCTTCATCCTGAGCATTTGGCGGTACTCCATTGATACAAGATACATAGAGGACATCATTAGCTTCATCATAGAAAACTGACTCGGAAGTAGTCAATACGGTGTCTGATTCCCAGATGACTTCCAAAGATATATTGTCCTCGATTGGCCCTTGTGATTCGGTTGATTCAGATTCATTTGCTGATTTCGGCTGGCTGCAAGCAACCACTAGCAAAGCCAGCGAAAGCTTAAGTATATTATTCATAGTATTTAGTTTTAAAATGGTTTACACCTACGTAATCGATTAAGGGCCAATTTGTTAGTCTCTCTTCCAATTAATTTACTCGTTCAGTATGAAATTGCTATTTAATCAATGAGAATTTTAGGATACCACAAAAATTGAGCAAATTCAGGACTCGAATAAATGATAACCTATGAAGAAGTTAACCTATTTAGTCTTATTGGTCGCTATGGCCGCATGTGAATCGTCAGAAGAGAAATTCATGGCAGGGCCTGCTATTGATACTGTTGCGATTGCTAAACACATTGAAACCCTGGCTTCTGATGCGTTTTTGGGACGCAAGCCATTCACCGATGGAGAGGAGAAAACCATTGCTTACTTGCAAGATCAGTTTAGAAGTTTTGGACTGAAACCCGGAAATGGTAAGAGCTACTTTCAGGAAGTACCACTGGTGGAGCTGGATGCCCAACCTTCAGAAACGATGACGGTCAAAAGTGGTAACGAAGAAATTACCTTAAAAGTCGGTGATGATTTTGTAGCCTACAGTGAACGGGTAGAAGCTATGAACGAACTCGTTGATTCGGAATTGGTTTTTGCTGGATTTGGAATAGTGGCTCCAGAATATGATTGGAATGACTATGAAGGGCTGGATGTGGAAGGAAAGACGGTGGTTGTCTTAGTAAATGATCCCGGATTTGGGGCGGAGGACAGCACATTGTTTAAAGGGCGCACCATGACCTACTATGGCCGATGGACCTATAAGTTTGAGGAGGCGGCGCGCCAGGGTGCTGCTGGCTGTTTTATTATTCATGATACGGCACCTGCCGGATATGGATGGTCTGTAGTGCGAAACTCCTGGTCCGGTGCTAGTCTTTATCTGGACCAAATCGGAGATGAATACAAGCAAGTGATTCAAGGGTGGATTACCCGAGATGCGGCTATCAAGATGTTTGAAGCGACCGATGTGGACATGAGAGGCTTTGTGGAGCGATCCAGAGCTGCCGATTTCGAAGCAATTCCATTGAAGCTAAGTGCCTCGGTATTCGTAGAAAATGGGATTAAAAAATCCATGTCCAAAAATGTGATTGCTGTATTGGAAGGGAAGACTCGACCTGATGAATACGTACTTTATTCAGCTCATTGGGATCACCTTGGTGTAGGACCTGCTGTTGATGGTGATAGTATTTATAATGGAGCGCATGATAACGCATCTGGTACGGCCGCATTGCTGGGTATTGCAGAAGCATTCGCTAAAGCCGAACAACCTGAGAGAAGTGTTATTTTTCTGGCGGTGACGGCTGAGGAACAAGGATTGCTTGGGTCGAAGTTTTATGCGGAGAACCCTTTATACTCTCCAGCAAAAACGGTGGCGAATATCAATATGGATGGATTGCCTTTCTATGGACCGATGAAGGATTTAACGATTATTGGATATGGACAGTCCGAACTGGATGAGCTTGCTGGCACCATTGCTGAGAAGCAAGGAAGGTATGTGATTCCTGATCCGACACCCGGCAAGGGGTATTTTTTCCGATCTGATCACTTTCAATTTGCTAAAGTTGGAATCCCGGCGATGTTCTCCTCAGGTTCGTATGAGCACATGACCAAAGGCGTGGAGTACATAGAAGAGCGTTTTACTGAATTTGAGACCAACGCTTACCACCGACCTGCGGATGAATACGATGCTGCATCGTGGGAGTTTGGTGGAATACTACAAGATGCTACGTTGTTTTACGAACTTGGTCAGCAACTGGCTAATAGCGAAAACTGGCCTGAATGGAAGGAGGGCTCCGAATTTAAGTCTATAAGGGAAGGGATGTAGGTGGCTGATTAAAAAAGCTGTCACCTCGATCCCGATATCTATCGCGGAGAGAGGACTACCCACAAGAGGTGTAGTCATGATATTCGAAATATGGCTCGTTTGTGGGATGGTTCTGATTGAAGCTGGAAGATTTCTCCAAGATCGAAATGACACCTTTTGAGAAAGTGCTATTTTGTTTGTAGCAAAACTAAATTGAAGTTGGCAGTGTTTTTGATGAGAGGATGAAGTCTAATAAAAGTCACTGAAAAATGGTTATTCAAAACATCGATTACCCCAACTATCAGGCATTGAAGCGTTTAATTCAGAAAAACGACGCAGATGGTTCTTTAAATGATGCGCAATTGGATAAGATCAAATACCTCGCTACCGAGCATGGGATCAGTAGAGAAGAAGTCGAGGAGCTTTTAGAGCTATTAGAAATACGCTGATTTAAGAAAGGGCTCCACGTTTACCCAGTTCTATTACTTCCAGGCTTTTAGGCTTTCCCTGCTCCAGGTCAAAACGCAGCAAGGTTTTGACTTGATGAAACCCGTGAATGCCTGCTGCACCTGGATTGATGAAAAGGAGGTTGTTTGCCGGGTCGGGTTGTACTTTCAAAATGTGTGAATGACCACACACGAGAATGTTCGGTTTATGCTCAGTAATAAGCTTTTTTACTCGTGGATTGTATCGAGGAGGTTTTGCTGCAATGTGGGTCATCAGGACATTGACTCCCTCACGCTCGAAAATTTGATCTTCAGGAGACGCAGATCTGATTTCATGCCCATCGATGTTCCCAAATACCGCAACCGTGGGTTTGAAGGCCTCAAGTTCCTCTAGCAGTGATAAAGTGCCAATATCTCCAGCATGCCAGATTTCGTCCACATTTTTGAAGTACTCAAAAACCTTGGGGTCAAGATGGCTGTGGGTGTCAGAGATCAATCCGATTTTCATAATGCAAACTTAGGTGATAGCCTCAAAAAGCAATAGCCAACCCTAAACCATTGCTGGCTGGTCTCCATTCAAATTTCGCCTGTGGATTCGGCTCTCGATATCCGTTGTTATAAAATGTGGCGGCCTTTTTTGCCTTTTTGGTGAACAGCTTATTGAGTACTGCCGAGGTGGCAAGCGTTGCCAGTCCGGCGTATGTTAGGTTGAGATTGGGTTTCTGGTCTAGTTGCAGCTGAATCAGAGGAAAGGTGGATAAGATCGATCCAGTGGTATTTAGAATCGTTTTTGTAAGGAATAGCCCTGTTAAAGGCCTGGTGTATTCATCCATTTCCGGGTCTGCTGCCATAAATTCAATCAGCTGCTCCTGGCTCAGTGCAAACCCACACATTTTGATGGCTGTTCGGCTGTTGAACAGTCCTTTTTTCTCAAAAGTGAAAGGTGTGGATTGGCCAAAACTTACCAATGGACTTCCACCAATAGCTATCCATAAGATTAGTGGTAAAAAGGCACTATTTGACATAAATAAGCGGTTGATCTTCATGAACTTCCTATTATCCAACAAATATGACCAAATATCGAATATCAAGGGCATTTAGTCGATTGTAGAATTTTAGACAAGCGGAGAATGTAGTAATTTGTAGTATGAGAGGAATTGTATTTACCGAATTAATGGAAATGGTAGAGCAGATCTACGGATACGAGCTGGTAGACGAACTGCTACAGGAAGTGCGACCCGCCTCAAAGGGAAGTTACACTTCAGTGGGCAATTATCCCCATCAGGAGCTAGTTAACCTGTTGATTCGGTTATCCGGTAAGGTAGATAAGTCGGTAGAAGAGTTGATGACTATTTATGGACAGCATCTTTTTCAAGTATTTGCAAAAGGTTACCCGGCCTTTTTTGAAGATGATTTGGATGCGTTTACTTTTTTGGCTGGGATTGAGAATAAAATTCATCCAGAAGTTAGAAAACTCTACCCGGATGCGGAACTTCCACGGTTCAATATTCTAAATCATGATTCCAAGGAACTCATAATGGACTATTCTTCCGAGCGAAGGATGAGTTCATTTGCTCTGGGATTGATCAATGGATGTTTCGACCATTTCAATGAACGAGCAACAGTAAAAATGGACAAACTAGATGAAAGCGGTGCTAGAGTTAGATTCACTATCAACAGAGGAGCTTAAAAAGCAAGTGGAGATCCTGCAGCGTAGGGTCATTCGTGAGCGTGAGGCCCGTTATGAGGCTGAATCACTCCTCGAGAAGAAGTCTTTAGAGCTTTATCAAAGCAATAGGGACCTCATGCGTCTTAATGAGACCCTGGAGAGACGAGTCAGTGAACGAACCAATACGCTTTCTGCCCTGATCCAAAACTTACATGCAGGTATTCTTTTTGAAAGTAAGGAACGTGAAGTGCTTCTGGTTAACGAGCAGTTTTGTGAAATATTTAAAATCCCAGCAGCTCCGGAGCATCTCGTTGGAACGAATTGTGATGATAATCTAAGCCTTGTTGCTAATTTATTTGATGAACCTAAGCCTTTTATTGAAACCGTCAACCAACGAATAGGTGATCGCGAGAAAGTGATCGGTGAGATTATCAAAATGAAAAGTGGCCTGGTATATGAACGTGACTTTCTTCCGATCTATATGGAGGAGGAATATCTTGGTCATCTTTGGAAATATCGAGACATCACTGCAAGTTTCGTCACTGAACAAAAAATTAAGGCCTCTGAGGAAAAATATCGTGGCATCATAGAAAATATGGAGTTGGGTCTACTGGAAGTAGATCCGAATCACAACATCATCAAGGCGTATGACCGGTTTTGTGACATGACAGGATATACCCGCGAGGAACTGGAAGGGCAGAATGCCAATGACCTTTTGCTTCCAGAGATGTATCAGCAAGAAATGATAAAGCAAGATGCGCATCGCCAGGAAGGGAAGCAGGGGATCTATGAAGTAGAGCTGATTAGAAAAAATGGTGATAGAATCTGGGTATTGATTAGTGGTGCTCCATTCTTTGATGAGAATGACAAACTGGTTGGATCCATAGGTATTCACTATGACATCACGCACCGTAAAAAACTAGAGGATGAATTGAGGTCTGCCAGAGAAATGGCAGAAAGTGCCAGAGCAGCTGAGAAGGATTTTTTGGCGAATATGAGTCATGAGATCAGAAATCCGATTAATGCCATTGCCGGATTAACCAATCTGATGTATGATACATCGCTGAGTTCTGATCAGCTGGATTATCTAAATAACATTAAGTATTCGGCAGACATACTCCTGGGCCTTATTTCAGATGTATTGGATATCTCCAAAATTGAATCTGGAAAAATGGAGCTTAATGAGCAAAGCATTGACCTTCTGGAGAACGTTCGAGCTGTTGTTCAGACTTACCAGTTTAGAAGTAATAAAAAAGTTCAATACAAAGTAGATCTCGATCCTCAGATTGATTTTGATGTGGTGGCTGACCCAACGATTATTAATCAAATACTACTTAACTTAATAGGTAACGCTTCTAAGTTTACAGAAGTAGGAGAGATCATTACAAGTTTGCGGCTATTAGAAAACAGCGCCGACGAAGTAAAGATATCATGTTGTGTTGCAGATACAGGGATTGGCCTGGAAGAAGAACAGCTCAAGCATATCTTTGAGAGTTTTAAACAAGCAGATAAACAGACGAAACTGAAGTATGGTGGTACAGGACTTGGATTGACAATTGTCCAAAGGCTTGTCGGTATGTACGGAGGTTCAGTAGAAGTGAATAGTAAATTAGGGGAAGGATCTCAGTTCTCATTCAATATGATTTTCAGAAAAAGCAAAACACGCCATCAGGAAGAAGTAGAAGCGAAGGGCAAAGACATCCTGCCAGAAGGGATCAACCACGTATTGATCGTGGAGGACAATAAGATGAATCAGCAGTACCTGATCGGATTACTGAACAAGTGGGAAATATCCTATGACCTGGCCAATCACGGTGGGGAGGCGCTTGAGTTGCTTAAAAAACATACGTACGATCTCGTTTTGATGGATATTCGAATGCCTGTAATGGACGGATATGAGACGACTATTAGGATTAGAAGTGCCGAACACAACCCAAACAGAAACATTCCAATCATTGCATTGACAGCATCTGCTTTAGTAGATGAAAAGGAAAAAGCCATTTCGGCTGGGATGAACCATCATTTATCAAAACCATTCTCGCCGGAGCAGTTACTTTATATTTTTGATCAATTAACAGAAGAAGATCTTATGAGAGATACAGGTTCTACCGAAAAGTTCGTTTTTTCTGATCAGCTGGACCGAGCTTATTTGGATTCGTTTTATGGAGAAGACTATGAACGTGCACAACTCATGTTTCAGATCTTTCTAAGTAATATTGATGCTGAAGTGGATCAACTTAATATGCATTTAAATTCGGAAAAATGGGAAGAGTTAGCTACATTGGCTCATAGGATTAAGCCGAATTTTGTGATGGTTGGGTTAAGTCATTTAACCGACCAAATGGTAGAAATCGAACAGGCTGCTAAGCAACTGGACACTGTCAAAGCTCAAAACCTGGTTCCGGAATTTCTAGTTCAGTTTAAAACTAACCGTCAACTTGTAGAGAATGAACTGGACAAATTATCTAATTGGATAAATTAATTGAGCACAGTTAACAACAAGTAATATGAACTGCATCATTGTAGAGGATGATCAAATGGCCAGAGCTTCATTGGAGCTGATGTGTCAGAAAATAGATGACCTGGAAGTAGTCGGATCTTTTGATAACGGGATCGATGCTTTGAAACTTATCAAAACAGAACCGATAGATCTCATCTTATTGGATATCCAGATGCCTGATTTCTCAGGACTGGACCTGATTAAGAGTCTTGATAAAAAGCCACAAATCATATTCACTACGGGGCATGCTGAGTATGCAGTAGAAGCGTTTGAGCATCGGGTAACTGATTTTCTCACCAAACCAGTAGAACTTGTTCGATTGATGAAGGCCATTGATCATGCACGTGAAAACCTGGCCGCCGCACCGTCTGAAGAGATGACGGAGTTGTTTCTAAAAGTAGATGGACGCTATGTACGTCTGGATTTGGATGATGTCCTGTACGTAGAATCCCTGGGTGATTATGTAACGTTTAGAACGTCTACTGAAAAGTACATTGTCCACTCTACGATGAAAAACATTGATGACAAGATCAAGAACAAGAAGTTCCTTAAAGTGCACCGATCCTATATCGTGAACTTGTCCAAGGTCGTGGATATTGAAGAGGCTAACATGGTGATCATGGACAAGGTAATCCCAATCAGTCGAGCTCACCGACCAGTTTTGATGAACCGCATCAAAACCATTTAACGATAGCTTTTACTAAAAATCTACGGTTTAAGCCCATTGACCGAATGGATGCCACTTCATTGATTTTGCAAGCCTACTTTAGCTTAAAAAAAGGAAGGTCATGGAAGCATTACAATGGGTTTTTATCATCGGTTTGGCAATAGTCTTTTACAGTTACCTGGGCTATGGAGTTGTTCTTGGATTGTTGGTGAAGCTATTTGCGAAGAAGCCAAAATTCGAGACTATACCGAATGCTCAGTTGCCAGAAGTAGCATTGCTAATAGCAGCTTACAATGAGCAGGATATCATTATCGAAAAGATCGAAAACTGTCTGTCTCTGGACTATCCTCAGGATAAACTTCATTTGTATTTCGTGACCGATGGATCCAATGACCTTACAGAACGAATCGTTCGTCTCTTTCCGCAAGTAAAGTTCTTTCACCACCCTGCCAGAAGAGGTAAGCTTTCGGCAGTAGATCGTGTCATGAAGCATGTGATGGAGCCACTCACCATTTTTACAGATGCGAACGCTATGATCAACAGTCTGGCTGTAAAGAACATGGTTCGCCATTTTCAAAACGAACAAGTAGGCGCTGTAGCCGGTGAAAAATGTGTCCAGGCGGACGGTGATGCTGCCAGTGCTGGAGAAGGTTTTTACTGGAAGTATGAATCACTGTTGAAGCGATGGGACTACCAACTGCACAGCGTGGTTGGAGCAGCGGGTGAACTTTTTGCTATACGTACAGACCTTTATCAAAAGCCCGAACCTGATACGCTGATAGAAGATTTTGTGATGACCATGCGAATAGCTGCCAAAGGATATCGCGTAGCTTATGAAGCAGAAGCTCAGGCCCATGAACATTCATCTGAATCGTTGGCCGAGGAAATGAAAAGAAAAGTACGTATTTCTGCTGGTGGACTTCAAGCTATCTGGAGATTGCGAGATGTATTAAATCCTGTTAAGTATGGTTTGTTGACCTTTCAGTATGTTTCGCACCGGGTGTTGCGCTGGACGCTAGCTCCACTGTCATTGCTAGCTATATTTCTAGCCAATGTTATTTTGATACAGACCAATGAATGGTTCTGGTGGTTAATGATGGCTGGCCAAACGTTGTTTTACCTTGCTGCCATCGTTGGCTATTATTTAGAAGGGATTAACCTGCGAGTGAAAGCGCTATTTATCCCATTGTATTTCACATTCATGAATCTCAATGTTTTTCTGGGCTTCTTGAAATTAGTAGCAGGCAATCAATCAGTGGTATGGGAAAAGGCAAAACGAAAAGCATGAAGAAGGTAAGTATTATCACTGTCAATTTCAATCAGGTGGAAGTTACACTGGAGCTTTTACGATCTCTGGAGGTACAGGATTACACGAACATTGAAGTGATTGTCGTAGATAATGGATCTAAGGATGATGGGTTCGATAAAATCCACATTGAATTTCCGAAGGTAATAACCATCAAGAGTGAGAAAAATCTTGGGTTTGCAGGAGGGAATAATCTCGGAATCCAGGCGAGCACCGGAGATTACTTGTTTTTCCTAAACAACGACACGGTAGTTCCGCATGGCACGATTGCTTCATTGGTCAATGTGCTGAACCGAGAAGAGGAGACAGGTGTCGTCTGTCCAGTGATCAATTACTATGATCAGCCTTTGGTAACACAGTTTGCTGGCTATACCCCGATCAATACCTTCACAGGGAGAAACCATGCGATAGGTTATATGCAGCGAGTTCCTGTAGCGAATCTACTGGTTGACACTCCTTTTGCGCATGGTGCTGCCATGATGATGAAGCGTGAGGTGGTAGAAGCAGCGGGTGAGATGCCTGAAAACTACTTTCTGTACTATGAAGAGCTGGACTGGGGCGCTAAGATTACCAAAGCAGGATTCAAAATTAAGGTAGATCGCTCGGTACGCATTTTGCACAAAGAGTCTATTTCTACTGGTAAGGCTTCACCTCTGAAAACCTATTTCCAAACACGAAATCGAGTTCTTTTCATGCGAAGGAATGTGCAGGGAATACGACGGTTTGCATTCTTATTGTTCTTCACCTTCTTAGCATTTCCTAAGGCCCTGGTCAGCTTCCTCGTCAAGCGAGAAATGGAGCATTTTCATTCTTATTGGAATGGTGCTGTATGGAATCTATATAACGGAATTGACAGCTTAAAGCTCGGTTATAAATATGATGAACTAAGACAATAATTAGTTAAATAGTTGTTGCTGTTCGTTTCGACTTAGCTTAAGTTGTTCTGAGATTTTGAATTCACTGGGAATGATCATTAGCATTAATAAAATGGCTATACCAGTAGGTATGTAATTGATGTAGGTTTTGGTGATAATGCAAACAACCACACCTATCAATGCCGCTGATTCTAATAAAGCCATACGTATGATATGAGCAGTTTGAAAGATGGCGAGTTTTCTTTCTGTAGGTGGGTTCTGTTGGAGTTGACCATTTATTTGAGATTTAAACATAATGAAAGCCGCAGGAACAGCAATAATAAAAACCACAACAGGAATGAAGGTGAGTACATTCGAATCGTCATAAAAAATGGCGTCTTGAGGTATCAATATGAAAAAGTAAGAGGTTAGCCCAAACAACATGGGACCTATCATAAGCGCAAAGTGTATTGTTTTAATGACCTGTATGGAGCCAGTTT